>NZ_JAKTNT010000004.1 GCF_022760925.1 Thermus hydrothermalis
CATAGCGGCCACTATTTTTTCAGATCCAGGGGATAGGTAGCAACTTGGGTTAAGTGTACTCCTCAATCACCCAGATGCCCGACTCCCGGGCCCCGTTGCCGCTCGCCTTCACGCCGCCGAAGGGCAGGTGGGCCTCGGCCCCCACGGTGGCGTTGTTGATGCTGGTCATGCCCGCCCGGATGCCCACCTTGAAGAGGTAGGCCCAGTGTCGGTGGTTGGTGTAGATGGCGCTGGAAAGGCCGTAGGGCGTGGCGTTGGCCACCCGGATGGCCTCCTCAATCCCGTCCACCTTCACCAGGTTGATGGTGGGCCCGAAGATCTCCTCCTGGAACTGGCGCATGCCGGGGGCCGCCTCCCACACCGTGGGCCAGCCGTAAAGCCCCGCCTCAGGGTCCCCCAGGAAGCGGGGGTAGGGGTTGTCCCGGGTAATCCGCCCCTTGCCGAAAAGGAGGGTGGCCCCGTCCTCCTTGCCCCAGGCGTAGTGCTCCTCCCAGCGGCGGAAAAGCCTTTCGTTGAGGAAGGGGCCGTAGGTGACCTCGGGGTGGAGGAGGGGGTTGCCCACCACCGTGGCCTCGGTGCGCTCCAGGAAGCGCTTTTTGAACTCTTCATAAATAGGGGCGTCCACCAGGATGTTCCCGGCGCTGGTGCACCGTTGCCCTCCCGTGGCGAAGGCGCTCCACCAGGCCCCCTCCACCGCCAGGTCCAGATCGGCGTCCCGCATGACCACCAGGGGGTTCTTGCCCCCCAGCTCCAGGGTGGGCCGGATGAGGTTCCGCCCCGCCACCTCCCCGATCCAGCGCCCCACCTGGGTGCTCCCCGTGAAGGCGAACTTGTTGAGAAGCCCCTCGTCCATGAGCTCCACCAGCCACTGGCCGGTGGAGCCCTTACCCCCGCCGAAGACCACGTTGATGACCCCAGGGGGCAGGCCCGCCTCCTCAAAGAGCTTGACGAAGACGTAGGAGAGGGTGGGGGAGTCGTCCGAGGGCTTCCAGACCACGGTGTTTCCCGTGAGGACCGCCGGGATGAGCTTCCAGCTGGGCACGGCGATGGGGAAGTTGCCGGCGGTGATCATGCCCACCACCCCTAGGGGTCTGCGGAAGGTGAAGAGCTCCTTGTCCCGCATCTCGCTGGGCACGGTCTGCCCATAGAGCCTCCGCCCCTCGGAGGCGAAGAAGAGGGCGGTGTCTATGGCCTCCTGCACGTCCCCGCCCGCCTCCTTGAAGGTCTTCCCCACCTCCCGCACCATGAGGCGGGTCAGGGTGGGCTTTTCCCGCTCCAGGATCTTCGCCAGGTTGAAGAGCACCTGCCCCCGCACCGGGGCCGGGGTGCGGCTCCAGACCTCAAAGGCCTCCCGGGCCTTGAGGGCCGCCTTGCGCAGGGTGTCCTTGGTGCCCTCAGGAAAGCGGGCCACCAGGTCTTCCCGGTCCGAGGGGTTATGGCGCTCCAAGGCCTCCCCTTCCCATACCTCCTCACCCCCGATGAGGTGGCCGAACTCCAGGGTGTTCCCGTACTTGGCGGAAAACGCCTTCATGCTGACCTCCAAGGGGATTTTAGCGGATACTGGGCCTATGCCGCCCCACCGCGACCCCTTGGTCTACCTGCCCCCCTTCCTCTGGGCGCTCAACGTGGTGGCCTCCCGCATAGCCATGGGCGAGGTGGGCCCGGCGTGGGGCTCCTTTTTGCGCTTCGCCCTCGCCCTCCCCTTCTTCCTCCTCGTCCTCCGCCGCCTCCCCCGCCTAAGGCCCTTGGGCCAGACCCTTTTCCTCGCCCTAAGCGGGGTAGCGGTGTTCAACCTGGTCTTTTTCTCCGGGGTGCGGCTCGCCCCGGCCTCGGACGCGGCGGCGGTGGCCGCCCTTTACCCCCTCTCCACCGCCTTCGCCTACAGCCTTTACTTCCGCAAACCTTTTGCCCCCAAGCTCCTTCTCGGGCTTCTCCTTTCGGGGAGCGGGGTGGTCCTTTTGGCCCTAAGCCACGCCGCAGGCGGGGGTGGAAACCGGCTTCTTGGGGACCTCCTCCTGGTCCTGGCCGCCCTCCTGTGGGGGGGCTATAGCGTGGGGGTCACCCTGGCGGTGCAAAGGCGCGAGCCCCTGGAGGTCACGGCGGCCAGCATGCTCTTAGGAAGCCTCCTTCTCCTTCCCCTAGCCCTCGCCTGGCCCTTCCCAGAGGCGAGCCCCAAGGGATGGGCCGCCCTCCTCTACACCGCCTTGGGGGGCGCTTTCCTCGCCTTCACCCTCTGGGGGGAAGTGCTCAAGCGCCACCCCGCAAGCCTGGTGGCCCCCTTCATGAACCTGACCCCCGCCCTCGCCCTCCTCCTGAGCATCCTCCTCCTGGGGGAAGCCCCCAAGGGAATGGACCTCCCGGGGCTCCTCCTCATCGCCCTCGGGGTCTACGTCACCCAGCGGCGTTAGCCGAACTTGGCCTTGAGGGCCCGGAGGGTGGCGGGGGGGACCAGCTTGGAGACATCCCCCCCGTAGCGGGCGATCTCCTTCACCATGGTGCTGGACACGAAGGAGTAGCGGGTGGCCGCCAGGATAAAAAGGGTTTCCAACCCCGGCAGGAGCTGGCGGTTGAGGTGGGCCATCTGGAGCTCGTACTCGTAGTCGGAAACCGCCCGGAGGCCCTTCACGATGGCCTGGGCCCCCACCCGCCTCACGAAGTCCACCAGGAGGCCGGAGAAGGTGTGGGCCTCCACGTTTTGCAGGTGGGCCGTGGCCTCCCGGATGATGCTTAAGCGCTCCTCGGCGGTGAAGAGGTACTGGCCCCGCTTGTTGGGGTTTTCCAAGACGGCCACGGTCACCTTGTCAAAGAGGCGGCTCGCCCGCTGGATCACGTCCAGGTGGCCGTTGGTGAGGGGATCAAAGCTTCCGGGATAGACCACGTGCATTCATACCTCCACGAAGGTGAGGGCGTTTTCCCCGTAAACCCGCCGCTCCCCTAGGGGAAATAGGAGGTCCTTGGGGTGCTGCAGGATGTAAAGCCCGCCTTCCTCCACCAGACCGCTTTCCAAAAGGGCCTGGAAGGCCGCCACCAGGTCCAGGAGGTACGGCGGGGCCATGAAGGCCACGGTGTAGCGCTCCCCTTTGGCCTTCGCCTCGGGCAGGAAGACCTCCACGGGCAGGGGCACGATGCGCACGGGAAGCCCCGTGCGCCGGGCGTTTTCCTGAAGGAGGCGGACGGCCTCGGGGTCCTTTTCCACCAAGGTGGCCTGCCAGCCCTCGCTGGCGGCCTCGAGGCCCACCGCCCCGCTCCCCGCATAGAGGTCCAAAAAGCGTCCCTTGGCCGGGTAGCGAAGGCGCAGGTAGTCAAAAAGGGCCTTCCTGAGCCGCACCGGGGAGGGCCTCGCCGAGGCGGGCACCTTGAGGGGCACCCCCTTGGCCTTGCCGCCCAGAATCCTCACCACGCCCCTTAGCTTAAAGCTCCAGGACCAGGCGGCAAAGCCTCTCCACCCCGCCCCCGAGCTCCTCCAGGGTGATGAGGAGGTCCAGGTGGGCCAAGGTGGTGGCCCGGCTCTCCGCCCTTCCCCCCTCGAGGCGGGCCAGGTGGGCCCGGCGCAAGCGGTCCAGAAACGCTTCCAGGGCGGGAGCCTGCCGCAGGACCTCCTCCGCCAAAGCCTTGTCCCCGGTACCCAAGGCGGCCGCCAGAAGCTCAAGCCGCTTTAGGACCTCCCGCATGGCCTCCAAAAGGTCCTCCCGCCCCTCCGGGCTAAAGGTGAGCCCCTGCGCCCAAAGCCTCTCCGCCTGGCGCACAATCCGCCGCACCAAATCCCCCAGGTGCTCCAGCTCCGAGGCCATGACGAAAAAGCGCACCGCCCGCTCGTCCTTGGTGCGGGTGGAGAGCTCCGCCGTGTAGAGGACCACCTCCCGGGTGAGGCGGTCCACCTTCTCCTCCAAGGGGACAAGCTCCGCCTCGCCCCCCTCTTCCTGGGCCAGGACCCTCACCGCCTGGGCTAACATCCCCCGCACCGCATCCGCCACCCGGGCAAGCTCCCGTTGCACCAAGGCAAAGGCAAGGCCCGGCGTTTCCAGGGCCTCCTGGGAGAGGTACTTGGGGGCCACGCCCCGCTTGGGAAAAAGCCTGCCCGCCAAGGCGGCATACCGCTCCCCCAAGGGCAAGAACCCCAAGGCGAAGGCGAGGTGCGCCAGGGCGTGAAACCCCACCACCCCCAAGGGGCCAAACCAGGGCAAGAGCCCCAGAAGGGGCAAGGAAAGGAGAAAGCGGTGGGCGAGGAGCACCGCCCCCAGGGGCAAGGCCTCCCGCCTGCCCGCCACATAGGCCCAAAAGAGGGCCCCGGAAACCCCCACCCCCGCCCCCAGGACCAAGGCCATGGCCCCTGCCTGGCCCAAGGCCGGGGAAAGGGCCAAGGCCAGGGCCGCCACCCCGTTGGCGGTGGCGAGCAGGAAGGCCAGGAAAAAGCCCAAAAGGTAAAGGCCCAAGGGGCCTGGGTCCAAGAGGGCCAAAAGGGGCCTTAGGCTTTCCACCCCCTCCCCCATGCGCAAAAAGCCCAGGAAAAGGAGCCCAAGCCCGAGGAAAAAGAAGGCCACCCGGCGGAGGCTCGGCCATAGGAGGAAGGGAAGCCCAAGGGCCAGGAGGGCCTCCGCCAACCCCCGCTGCGCCAGGGAAACCACCCCCACCCAGAAGGCCGCCCCCGCCGTGGCGGCCAAGGAGAGGAGGGCGGCCCGCCCAAGGCCGAGCACCCCGCTTTCCAGAAGGCCCAGGGCCAGGAGGGAGAACCCCGTGCCGCTCCCCGAAAGGAGCCCCAAGAAAAACCCTGCCCCCAAAACGCCCAAGGGATGGCCGAGGGCCCGGGCCAGGAGGTGCCGCCTGGCCTTGAGGGCGGAAAGCCCCTCCCCCACCAGGTGGAGCCCAAGCAAGAGTAGGGCAAGCCCCGCCCAGAAGCCCACGCCCGGAGTATACGGAAAAGCCGGCCCTTAGGCCGGCTTCCCTGGTCGGGGAGACTGGATTTGAACCAGCGACCCCCTCGTCCCGAACGAGGTGCGCTACCGGGCTGCGCTACTCCCCGTAGCGGAAGCCAGTATAGGCCATGGAGGGGAAAAGGTCAAAGGGGTTGACGGGGGAGGCGGGTTTTCCTACACTAGCTCCTAACCGCGCCGGGGCGCGGCGAAAACCAGCCCGTTCTCTTATCCAGAGCGGTGGAGGGTACGGCCCAGTGAAACCGCGGCAACCTCCCGTCCCTTCCGTTCCATGGCCGGAAGCGGGCGGGGCTGGTGCCAACGCCGGCCCGGGCGGGGGAAACGCCCGGGGACGATAAGAGAGGGGGGTAAGCGCCACGCCCAACCCCTTCTTGGCGAGAGAACGGTCTTGCCGGGAAGGGGCTTTTTCTGGCCCCTTCCAAGCGCCCCAGGCCGGGTGTTGGAAAGGAGGCCAAGGATGCGCTTTGAGACCCTGCAGCTCCACGCCGGTTACGAGCCGGAACCCACCACGTTAAGCCGCCAGGTTCCCATCTACCCCACCACGAGCTACGTCTTCCAAAGCCCCGAGCACGCCGCCGACCTCTTCGCCTTGCGGGCCTTTGGCAACATCTACTCCCGCATCATGAACCCCACGGTGGACGTGCTGGAAAAGCGCCTCGCCGCCCTAGAAGGGGGAAAGGCGGCGCTGGCCACGAGCAGCGGCCACGCCGCCCAGTTCCTCACCCTCACCACCCTGGCCCAGGCGGGGGACAACATCGTTTCCACCCCGAACCTCTACGGCGGCACCTTCAACCAGTTCAAGGTGACCCTGAAGCGCCTTGGGATTGAGGTGCGCTTCACCTCCCGCGAGGAGCGGCCGGAAGAGTTCTTGGCCCTCACCGACGAAAGGACGCGGGCCTGGTGGGTGGAGTCCGTGGGCAACCCCGCCCTGAACATCCCCGACCTCGAGGCCCTGGCCCAAGCGGCCCGGGAAGCCGGGGTGGCCCTCATCGTGGACAACACCTTCGGCATGGGGGGCTACCTCCTGAGGCCCCTGGAATGGGGGGCCGCCCTGGTCACCCACTCCCTCACCAAGTGGGTGGGGGGGCACGGGGCGGTGATCGCCGGAGGCCTTGTGGACGGGGGGAGCTTCCCCTGGGACAACGGCCGCTACCCCCTCCTCACCGAACCCCAGCCGGGCTACCACGGCCTGAGGCTCACGGAGGCCTTCGGCGAGCTCGCCTTCATCGTCAAGGCCCGGGTGGACGGCCTCCGGGACCAGGGGCAGGCCCTGGGCCCCTTTGAGGCCTGGGTGGTCCTTTTGGGGATGGAAACCCTCTCCCTGAGGGCCGAGCGCCACGTGGAGAACACCTTGCACCTGGCCCACTGGCTCAAGGAGCACCCCAAGGTGGCCTGGGTGAACTACCCGGGCCTCGAGGACCACCCCCACTACCCCAGGGCCCAGAAGTACTTCCGGGGCAAGCCCGGGGCGGTCCTCACCTTTGGCCTGAAGGAGGGGTACGAGGGGGCGAAGCGCTTCATCTCCCGGCTTAAGCTCATCTCCCACCTGGCCAACGTGGGGGACACCCGCACCCTGGCCATCCACCCCGCCTCCACCACCCACTCCCAGCTCTCCCCCGAGGAGCAGGCCTTGGCGGGGGTTTCCCCGGAGATGGTGCGGCTTAGCGTGGGCCTGGAGCACGTGGAGGACCTAAAGGCGGAGCTAGAGGAGGCCCTAGCATGAGCGAGATCACCCTCGAGGCCTGGGGGGACCACGAGGCCCTCCTCCTCAAGCCGCCCCGCTCCCCCCTCTCCATCCCCCCGCCCAAACCCCGCACCGCCGTCCTCTTCCCCAGGCGGGAAGGGTTTTACACGGAGCTTGGGGGCTTCCTGCCCGAGGTGCGCCTCCGCTTTGAAACCTACGGGAGGCTTTCCCGCAAGCGGGACAACGCCGTCCTCGTCTTCCACGCCCTCACGGGCAGCGCCCACCTGGCGGGAACCTACGATGAGGCCACCTTCCAAAGCCTCTCCCCCCTGGAGCAGGCCTTCGGCCGGGAGGGCTGGTGGGATAGCCTGGTGGGCCCAGGCCGCATCCTGGACCCCGCCCTCTACTACGTGGTCTCCGCCAACCACCTGGGAAGCTGCTACGGCTCCACCGGCCCCCTCTCCCTGGACCCCCGCACAGGGAGGCCCTACGGCAAGGACTTCCCCCCCCTCACCATCCGCGACCTGGCCCGGGTCCAGGCGAGGCTTTTGGACCACCTGGGGGTAGAAAGGGCCACGGTGATCGGGGGAAGCCTCGGGGGGATGGTGGCCTTGGAGTTCGCCCTCATGTACCCCGAGCGGGTGAAAAAGCTGGTGGTCCTGGCGGCCCCCGCCCGGCATGGGCCCTGGGCCCGGGCCTTCAACCACCTCGCCCGCCAGGCCATCCTGCAAGACCCCGAGTACCAGAAGGGCCATCCCGCCCCCAAGGGCATGGCCCTCGCCCGGGGCATCGCCATGATGAGCTACCGGGCCCCCGAGGGGTTTGAGGCCCGCTGGGGCGGGGAGCCGGAGCTTGGGGAAACCTACCTGGACCACCAGGGGGAGAAGTTCTTAAAGCGCTTCCACGCCGAAAGCTACCTGGTCCTCTCCCGGGCCATGGACACCCACGATGTGGGCCGGGGCCGGGAGGGGGTGGAGGAGGCCCTGAAGCGCCTCCGGTCCATCCCCTCCCTCTTCGTGGGGATTGACACGGACCTCCTCTACCCCGCCTGGGAGGTGCGGCACCTCGCCCGCCTGAGCGGGGGGCGCTACCGGGAGATCAAAAGCCCCCACGGGCACGACGCCTTCCTCATTGAAACGGACCAGGTGGAGGAGATTTTGGAGGGCTTCCTGCCCTAGCTACTTGCCCACGCAGAAGTTCTGGAAGACCCGGGCCACCACCGCCTCCGCCACCTCTCCCCGGCCGCGGAGGGCGCTTAGGGCCTCCAGGGCCTCCTGCAGGGCCAGGCCCATGAGGTCCTGGGGCAAGGAGAGGGCCTCAAGGAGCCTCTCCCGGATGCGGTGGAGGGCCTCCACCTGCCTTTCCGTGAGGAGGAACTCCCCAGCCCCCTCCCCGAGGAGGGCCCGGTGGATGGCCTCCTTGAGCCGGTCCATCCCCTCTCCCGTGCGGCTGGAAACGGGGAGGAAGGCGGGGTCTTCCCAGGCGGGGGGCAGGTCCGCCTTGGTGGCCACCTTCAGGGTGCGCTCCCAGGGCAAGGGGGGCGGGGCGGGCCTGGGGGCGGAGCGGTCGGCCACGTAGAGGATGAGGTCCGCCTCCTCGGCGATCCTCAGGGCCCTTTCCACACCGGCCCGCTCCAAGGGGTCCTCCGTGTCCCGCACCCCGGCGGTGTCCACCGCCACTAGGGGGATGCCGGAAAGCTCCAGGGGGGCCTCGAGGTAGTCCCGGGTGGTGCCGGGGATGGGGGAAACGAGGGCCCGCTCGTAGCCCAAAAGGGCGTTCAGGAGGCTACTTTTCCCGGCGTTGGGGGCCCCGATGAGGGCGAGGCGGGCCCCCTTCTGCGCAAGCCGGGAGGCCCGGGCTTGGGCGAGGAGGCCCTCCACCTCCCCCAGGACCTCCCGGATGGTGCGTTCCGCCTCCACAGGCTCCACCCCCTCTTCGGGGTAGTCCAAAAGGGCCTGGATGTGGGCGAAGAGGTCCAGAAGCCGGTTTTCCAAGGCTTCTATCCGGCGGGAAAAGGCCCCCTCCAGGGCCCTTAGGGCCTGCCTGCGGGCCAGGTCCCCTTCCGCCTCCACCAGGGCCAAGACCGCTTCCGCCTGGGCCAGGTCCAGCTTGCCGTTGAGGTAGGCGCGCAGGGTGAACTCCCCAGGCCCAGCGGGCCTCGCCCCCGCCCGGTAGAGGGCCTCGAGGACCCGCCGGAGCACCGCCGGGGAGCCGTGGGTGTGGAACTCGCAGGCGTCCTCCCCCGTGTAGGACCGGGGGGCCCGGAAGACGAGGAGGAGGGCCTGGTCCAGCACCTCCCCCGTTTCGGGGTCCACCACCTCCCCCAGGGTGAAGCGCCCCCCCTTTAGCCCCCTTGGGTCCTTCCCCCGCCACACCCTCGCCGCCACCTCCAATGCCCCTTCCCCGGAGAGGCGCACCACCCCGATGGCCCCCTTCCCGGGCGGGGTGGCGATGGCGCAGATGGGGTCCTTAAGCCGCATCACAGGGCCTTTTGCAGCGCCTCCAGGGTCTTCTCCACGTCCTCCTCCGTGTGGGCCACGGAGAGGAAGGCCGCCTCAAAGTTGGAGGGCGGCCAGTACACCCCCCGGTCCAGGAGGCCGTGGAAGAAGCGCTTGAAGAGCTCGGTGTCCGTGCGCTTGGCGTCCTGGAAGGTGACCACAGGGCCTTCCGTGAAGAACACGGTGAGCATGGAGCCCATGCGGTTCACGGCGTGGGGGATGCCCTTGGCGGAGAGGACCTCCTTTAGGCCTGCCTCCAGCTTGGCCCCCAGGGCCTCCAAGTGGGCGTAGTGGCCGGGGTTTTTCTCCAAAATCTCCAGGGTGGCCAGGCCCGCCGCCATGGCCAAGGGGTTTCCGGAAAGCGTCCCCGCCTGGTAGACGGGCCCCAAGGGGGCCACCTTCTCCATAATCTCCCGCCTCCCGGCGTAGGCGGCGGCGGGAAGCCCTCCGCCCAGGATCTTCCCCAGGGTGATGAGGTCGGGCTTTAGGCCAAGCCGCTCCGTGGCCCCGCCGAAGGCCAGGCGGAAGCCCGTCATCACCTCGTCGGCGATAAGGAGGACGCCGTAGTTTTGGGCCTCGAGGAGGGCCTTGAGAAACTCCTCCGTGGGGATGAGTACCCCAGCGTTCCCCACCACGGGCTCAAAGATGATGGCGGCGACCTCCTCGCCCCGCGTGCGCAAAAGCGCCCTTAGCCCCTCAGGGTCGTTGTACTCCAGGACCAGGGTGAGCCGGGCGTACTCCTCGGGCACGCCGGCGCTGGAGGGCACGCCGAAGGTGAGGGCCCCCGAGCCCGCCTCCACCAGGAGGCCGTCCGCGTGGCCGTGGTAGTTGCCCCGGAACTTCACCACGTACTTCCTGCCCGTGTACCCCCGGGCGAGACGGATGGCGGACATGGTGGCCTCGGTCCCTGTGCTCACGAAACGCACCAGGTCCACCCCCGGATAGGCCCGCTTCACCGCCTGGGCCAGGGCCACCTCCAAGGGGTGCGGCGCCCCAAAGGTGAGCCCCTTTTCCGCCACCTCCTTCACCCGGGCCACCACCTCCGGGTGGGCGTGGCCCAGGATGAGGGGACCCCAGCTCATCACGTAGTCCAGGTAGCGGTTGCCGTCGGCGTCAAAGGCGTAGGCCCCTTCCCCTCGCACGAGGAAGACGGGGGTTCCCCCCACGGCCCTAAAGGCCCGCACAGGGCTAGAAACGCCGCCTGGAATGTGCTCGTTCGCCTCGGCGAAAAGCCGGGCAGAGGTAGGCCGTTCCATGCCTCCCACTCTAGCGGCTTAAAAGGCGAAAAGGGTAGCCCATGACGACTCCACGGCGACAAGCCAGCCCGGGTGGCTTGACGGGCAAGACCGTATCAATCCCCTTACGGGGCTAAGTGGCTGCTACCCTTCCCCTTTGGAACCGGGTGCTGGACAAGGTTTTCAAGTTGTCCTTGGCCGAAGCTTTTGAAATCCTCATCTCCCGCCATCTTCAACAACACCCGGCTCCGGATGAGGTTGTGGGCCAAGCGAAGGGGACCCACCCGCGCCACCAACCCCAACCACGACCTCGCCTCCATCCGGTGAAACCCAAGCGAACGCACCAACACGCTCAACCGCGTCTCCATCCAGTTCCTCACCCGCCCCATCCATCCCTCCCCTCCCGTTTCCACCCGCTTCCCTCCACGCAACCGGCAGGGAAGTGTCTTAACCCCCGCTACCCACCGAAATCCCCGATCCCCCAGCACAGCGGATAGCCCCTCGCTTCACTTCTCCCGAGCGTTCCCGGTCAAAAGGGCAAAGCGAAAGAAGCGTCCCCGCTCGTTCATCACCGCCCCCAGGACAAGCCCAGCCAACGCTCCCAAAGGTCCCACCTCTATAGCAGCATGGGGGAAGAAGAGGGTGTGGATGCGGTGGCCGTGGGCTAGGGGTAGGGGTTTGCGGTCCACCCCTTGGAGGAGGCCGGGTCCGCCTGCCAGGCGTTGGGCCAGGAGGGCGGGGAGGTCGGCGGCTTCTTGGAGGACGCGGTAGAAGCGGGAGGGGTAGGGTAGGGAGGGGGAAGAAGGGTTTGAGGAGGGTTTTGCTAGCCGGGTAGCCTTTGGCGAGGTCTGGACCTCCTAACGAGGAAGAAGAGGGCGAGGGATAGGAGTTCAGCGAGGGTAGCTTTTTGGCGCTTTTGGGGTTTTGGGAGTTTGCGGCCTTGGGCTTGGAGGGCTTTGAGGGTGTCGTTCGCCCAAATGTGGATGGATACCAAAAAGGTTTTGTGTGGAGAAGGTAAAGGTTCGTTAAGTTTTATAGCACCCCCTCTCCTTACACATCTGAGCCTGGAAATCAAGTAGCACACCAAGGCATTTAACCTTGGAGATCAAGTAGAACGCGAAGGAGGGAACCACTTCCGTAAAGCGACGCGCAGCTTGTTAAAACTTGGGTCAGCACAATGTTGAAAGCTTACACTTCCCGCCAATTCAGCGTATATGCTGGACGAGCGCGGCAACTTGGACAAATGCAAGCATTTCTCCATTGCCTCCTTGGGTCGCTCTGGTTTACCCAATTTGTTCCTCGGAAAGCCTATCAACACCTGGTTCACCTGCTGCTGAGTTAGACCCAGAACCTGAGGTACATGGGGCGAATTGGACCAAACCCAAACCTCCAACTCGGGCACCAAAATTATCACTTCACACCGCTCCTGCCAACCCGATTGCTCTAAACGGCTCTTGAGGTCAGTTTCAAGTTTTTCAGGCGGATCTTGTTCCTGACCGCAACCCTCGTAGTCAAATATAACTAAGGCGTAACGGTATTCTTCGGAAAAAGGACTTAAGAATTTTTCCGCCTCGCGCAAAACCCCAGGGTCACGCCGTGGATGCACAAATATATCAACCTGCACTGGACAAATTTGCAAAGCAGGATAACGCTTTTCCAACAGGGTTCGCACGACTGCTTCCATGTTTTTGTCCGCAACGAGGACCACTATATCCTTCACCCCAGCACCCCCGCTGCCAGCAAGTCGCCCAAAGTCGCTTCTTCGCGCCACTTTTGGAGTTTGGGATGCATGTCGCCACGAACAATGTCTGTCGCTCCGTTAGGGGTGAGGGCAAAACACAGCAAATCATCAGGCTTCGCCAACTGCAAGAGCAAGGGCGAGTGCGTCGCGACAAACACTTGACCATCGTATACCGACGAAATGGACTGGAAAACCAACTCCAAAGCCTTCGGATGAATCCCGTTCTCTGGCTCCTCAATCAGGTAAATCTTTCCGGCTTCAGGAAGGTAAGCTAGTAGAGAAAGCGCCAAAAAACGCAAAGTCCCGTCTGACAGCATCCAACTCGGCAATCTCAGGTCTTGGGGAAAGTGAACGTCCAAAAAGAGGAAGCGGTCAACTTCCCGTTCCCGAACAGCGATGTCTTCGATGTTGGGCAACGCCTGCTTCACGTGGGCAAGCCACCGGTGAAAGCGTTCAGGTGAGCCTTCCCTCAGTTGACGCACCACGAGCGGCAAATTGCTACCATCAGGCTGGAATGCCCTGGGCGCATCAGGACGACAGGGTTCGCGCATTCGTTGGCTGTTTAGCATCAAGCGATGGAGCCCAGAAAGGATGATCCGCCTTGCCCATAGCGATACCGGAAATCTCTCCTCGTCCTCGGGTAAATTGGCAAGGGCGGCTTTGCGGGGGTCAATTCGGAAAGGCGAGTTCCAGCCGCTGGTCTCAGAACGAAAATAGACTCTGCCATCGGCTATGCGACCAATGACTTTCCGCCATCCAGCAGGTGCGTGTTGCCCCGGCTCAGCAACAATCCTTTCCGGCGGGCTCGGTTCGCTAGGGAAAAGCAATCTTTGACCCTTCTCCTCCTCATCACTTGAACGCTTCAACCAAAAGGTCTCCCTTTCAAGCACAATGCCGCCCTCGGTACCAACTCCGACCCGAATTTCGTAGCGACAAGAGCGATAGCCACTAGACGACAATGGCAGAGGAACCTCCATTTCTATCGCCAACTCGAAGGTCTGCGATTGCCGCTTCCATGTCATTTCCTGAAGGGTATTCGCTCGCGCCAAAACGGCCGCTTCAACTCCTTCTTCCAACAAATCCTGCAAAAAGACTAGCACATCCAAAAATGTGCTCTTGCCGCTAGCGTTCGGTCCGACCAAGATTTGGAATGGACGAAGATCTTGGCTGATGTAATGCAAGCACTTGTAATTGAGCGCTTCGATACGGGAAATCATGGTATTACCCTCCAGTCATCCAATCAAACAAACGAGGACCCATTGCTCGGTGGCGATCGACCTCTTCAGGTTACAAAGGGAGGATTTCCCTGACTTCTTCCACCCTTAGATTTACCATAGGTACCCCTTCAGAACGATCACCAACCCGAAGCGAACTGTCACATCGTTCAAAACCCTTTACACCGTCCCGTCCTCGTCAGTCAGTACCCATTCTTTGCTTACTACCTGGGAGCGCATCACCTGGGACAGCCCACTTTTATTTTAACCCAAGTTGCCACCTGTCCCCGGCTTTGAAACCATAGCGGCCGGTATGCCTTCGCGCATCCTACCGGCCCTCTGCACCCTAGACGATGCCCTCCAAGCCCTGGGCCACCGGGATGACCCCCAAGCCAAGACCCCCGCATCCGCCATCCTCACCCTGGCCATCTTGGCCGCCATGGAACGGGGAGGCAAGCACAACAAAGCCCTGGCCCTCGCCCAAGACCTGAAACGCTTCACCCACATCCCCTCCCCAAGCCGCTTCCACCGCAGGCTCCACGCCCTCTCCCCCCTCCTCCTGCCCCTCCACTACCTCCTGGCCCAGGTTTGGAAGAACCTCCACCAGGCCCAGGCCTGTGCCCTGGACACCTTCCCCCTCCCGGTCTGTGAGAACATTCGTGCCCCTCGCGCCAGGCCCTTCCCGGATGGGGTCTACCGGGGCTTCATCCCCAGGGAGCGGGTCCCCTTCCACGGCCTGAAGCACCACCTCCGGGTGGACGATGGGAAGTCCCTCCACGAGGTGAACCTGACCCCGGGAAGCCCGCATGGTTTGACCCCTTTCCTTCTCCTCCCCCTGGAGCTACCCGAGGGGGCGGAGCGCTACCTGGACCGGGGGTACGAGCGCCATCTCCATGAGGACCTGCTCAAGGAGGCGCAGGGGCTTGTTCCCATGGGGATCCGAAGGGGGAAGGGTCGGCGCTATGTGCCTTGGCCCCAGTACCTGGCCGTGGTGGGGCGGCGGGTGGTGGAGACGGTGGGGAGCACCCTCCACGCCTCCTTTCCCAGGCGGGTTCGCGCCGTGACCCAGGAGGGCTTCGTCATGGAGGTGCGCTCCTTCGTCCTGGCCCAGAACCTTGGGCTCATGGTGCAGAGAATGCTTGGGTAGCAACTTGGGTTACGTAATGCCCGGGTTGATATGGCGGCAAACCCTCCTCGCCCGCCGTCCCAACGTCGCTCGCTCCAAGCCGCACCCTTCCAAGGCTTCCGGTACCCGAACCTCGGACGCCGCCGCCAACGGGCCACCTGAGGGCGGGGGTGGCGAAGACGGCGGGGAAGGCGGGGACCAGGAGGACGACCCACCGCCGCCGCTAAGGGCCGCCCCCAAGCGCCGGGGCCGTCCGGGAAAGACCCGCCGCTTCCGGGCCTTCCCTTCACATAGAACGCATAAAAAGCGCCGCGCGATTTTGGACGCCATCGCCGAGGCTCTGGCGGGGCGCCCTGCCGCCCTTTTCCTCACCCTAACCCCCACCACCCCCACCCCGGATGAGGCCCGCCGCCTGGCCGCCGTCCACCCATCCATCGCCAAATGCTTTTCCGCGTTCGCGGCTCGCCTTCGCCGGGAAGGGGCCCTTTTCGCCGTCGTGGTAGAAACGCGGTCGGACGCTGGCGCCTTTTTCCCCCATGCCCACGGCATCGTAGCCGGGGTGCCTCTGGCCCGCCTAAAGGTCCTGGCGGCGCGTTCGGGGCTGACGCTCCACGCGGAAGCCTTGCGCGACCCCCGGGCCGCGGCGCGGTACCTCGCGAAGGCCGCCCAACGTCGGCATTACGACGCCATTCAAGGCGCGCGGGGCTTTTGGGCCTCCACGGGGAGGGTTGTGTACCCGGGTACACAAAAGGCGCGCTCCCTCCCCGCTGAACCTGTGCGGCTAGCCCCTGGCGTGGTGGTAGTGGACATCCCCCGCTTCTTGCGGGCTAACCTGGCAGGCCTGCGAAGCCCTTCCCCCGTCGTCCGCAAAGCCTCGGCCACGGCCCTTCGCGCCTTCTGCCAGGCCACGGGGCTTCCTCCTGACCCCCAAACGCTTGCGGCCTTTGCGGAAGGGGGTGGCCCATGACCCCGCGTTCCTTCTTCGCCGACTTGGCCTACGGCCGCGCGGCGGAAGCGGACCCCAAAGTCCGGGCCTTATTAGGCCAACTTTACCCGGGCTACCCCATCACCCCTGCGCCCCCCGGCCTGGACCTCGAGGGCGTTGACCTTGTCATTGACCGCCCCGGCTTCCCCGTCCCTGTCCAGGTCAAGCGCTACCGGGGAACCCTGCACCCCCTTCGCACCGCCCTGGTCTTCCTAGAGGACATCGCGGACCTGGACAGGGGCACCCCGGGGTGGCTGTGGACAAGCCCCGCCGACCTCCTGGTCATCGCCTACGCCGACGAGCCCCTTGCCCTCCACCTTCCCACCCTGCGCGCCATCGCCGCCGAAAGGGGGGAGAAATGGGGCCCCTACTTGGACATAACGAAAACCGAAGGCCGCGGCGGACGCATTTGGTATAGCGTGGTTTGGCGCGTCCCTTTGCGGGAAGTAGAAGGCGCCGTGCTAACCATCCCGA
Organism: Thermus hydrothermalis; assembly: GCF_022760925.1. Lineage (NCBI taxonomy): Bacteria > Thermotogati > Deinococcota > Deinococci > Thermales > Thermaceae > Thermus > Thermus hydrothermalis. The sequence goes on from NZ_JAKTNT010000004.1 coordinate 15,889, forward strand.
AGGAGGCCCAGGGTAGGTGATACCTTGCCATGGATTTCCCTCAGGTCCTTTTCCGCAAGCCGCACATAGTGGGCGGTCATGGCTGGGGACTGGTGCCCCATAAGCATTTGCAGGGCATAGGGGTTCATCCCGTTCTTGACCATGACCACCGCCGCGCCCCTACGAAAGGCGTGGGGGGACTTGTAGGGGACGCCCGCCGCCCTAGCAAGCCGCCGTAGCATTTGCCGGACCGCATCGGCCGTTATCGGCCTCCCCGTACCGCTAAGGAATAGGGCATCGCTTGTGCTTTCTGGCCTTTCGTTCCTAAGATAGGCCCAAACCGCCCTCCGCGTGGGCGCCGAAATGGGAAGCACCTGGTATGCCCCACCCTTGCGCTTTACCCTTATCCCTTCAGGGCGAACATCCTCGAGCCTAAGGCCAACAATCTCCCCTATCCGGGCCGCCGTATCCCAAAGCAGAAGCAGTATCGCCTTGTCCCGGAAGGGGTGCTTCCCACCATCCGCCGCTAGGAGCATCTTGCGTACCTCCCCGGGCCTCACCACCGCAAGGTCGGGGGGTGGCGCCTTGGGCGGCTTCATCCTGGCCGTGGGGTCATGTTCCAAGACGCCCTCCCGCACAAGCCACCGGAGGAAGGGCCGCACGGCCCGGTAGCGCGCCACAACCCCACCGGGGCTAAGCCCTTCCTCGTGGGACCGCGCGAGGAAGACCCTAAGGTCCTGCGTCGTTAAATCCTGCACCCGCTTGTCCCCCACAATCCTAAGCATGCTCCTAACCCCTTCCCCATAAAAGGCCAAGGTCCTGGGCGACAACCCTCTAGCCTTCCCGTCCTGCAAGAACACCCCAAACCATTCCGATAGCCTTTCCACACAACCCCTCCCGTGTTCGGTTTTGTACCGGGTACGACCACATGATTGTGTTCGGATGACGCGGGACAAGGGGGTGTTCGCCTGTTTCTGGGGAAGCGAGGATTTTGCGATAAGAAAGCCCCGGGAAGTCCCTTCCCGGGGGCGCTGGTGGCGGCGGTGGGACTCGAACCCACGACACCACGATTATGAGTCGTGTGCTCTAACCACCTGAGCTACGCCGCCAAGGGCGCCAGGCAACCCCCATCTTAGGGGAGGCTTCGGGTTCGGTCAAGCAGCAAGGGCATCACGCGTTGAAGAGCACGAAAAGGACATCTCCGTCCTGCACCTCGTACTCCTTGCCCTCCAAGCGCACCCAGCCCCGCTCCTTGGCCTTGGCCCACCCCCCCGCCTCCACCAGCCGGTCCCAGGGGATGACCTCGGCCCGGATGAAGCCCCTTTCCATGTCCGAGTGGATCTCCCCCGCTGCCTCCGGGGCCTTGGCGCCTCGGCGCACCGTCCAAGCCCGCACCTCCTTCTCCCCAGCGGTGAAGAAGGTGAGGAGGCCCAAGGCCCGGTACCCCGCCTGGGCCAAACGCTGCAGGCCGCTTTCCTTAAGGCCGTAGGCGGCGAGGAGCTCCTTAGCCTCCTCTTGCGAGAGCTCGGCCAGTTCCGCCTCCAGCTTGGCGGACACCACCACCACCTCCGCCCCTTCCGCCTCCGCCTTCTCCCGCACCGCCTGGACGTGAGGGTTCCCCGCCCCCTGGGGTAGGTCCTCCTCCGCCACGTTGGCCACGTAGATCACCGGCTTGGCGGTGAGGAGGGGGGTTTCCTTGAGGAAACGGCCTAGTTCCTCGGAAGGGGGAAAGGTGCGGGCGGGCTTTCCCGCCTGGAGGTGGGCGTAGAGGCCTTCCGCCGCCTCCAAAAGGGGAAGCTTCTCCCGGTCAGCGCGGGCCTCCTTGCGCAGGCGTTCAAGCCGGCGCTCCAAGGTGGCGAGGTCGGCGAGGAGGAGCTCGGTCTCCACCACCTCGGCGTCCTCCAAGGGGTCCACCCGGCCCATGACGTGCACCACCCCGGGGTCGGGAAAGCACCGGAGGACGTGGGCGATGGCCGCCACCTCGCGGATATGGGCCAAAAACTGGTTCCCGAGCCCCTCCCCCTTATGGGCCCCCTTCACGAGGCCGGCGATGTCCACGAACTCCACGTGGGTGGGGACCACGGGGGGTACCCTTTCCCCTTTGGCGAAAACCTTCTGCAGGGCGTAAAGCCTTTCGTCCTCTAGGGGCACCACCCCCACGTTCTTGTCAATGGTGGCGAAGGGGTAGTTGGCGGCGAGCGCCCCGGCTCGGGTCAGGGCGTTAAAGAGGGTGGACTTGCCCACGTTGGGTAGACCTACGATGCCGACTGCAAGCATGCTTACCTCAAAAAAAGCCCCGCTTGGGGGCCTCTTTCCATCCTATCACGCCCTTTGCGTATGATGGCGGGGTATGGACCTGGCCGCCCACATTGACCACACCCTCCTGAAACCCACGGCCACCCCGGAGGAAATCCAAAAGGTGGCGGAAGAGGCGCTGGAGTACGGCTTTTATGGCCTTTGCATTCCCCCCTCCTACGTGGGCTTCGTGCGGGAGCGCTACCCCCATGCCCCCTTCCGCCTGGTGACCGTGGTGGGCTTTCCCCTGGGGTACCAGGAAAAGGAGGTGAAGGCCCTCGAGGCTAGCCTGGCCTACGCCCGAGGGGCGGACGAGATTGACATGGTCCTCCACCTGGGCCGGGCCCTATCCGGGGACTTGGCCTACGTGGAGGAGGAGGTGCGCGCCGTGCGCCGGGCGGTGCCCCGGGCGGTGCTCAAGGTGATCCTGGAAACGGGCCACTTCCCCCCCGAAGCCCTGGAGGCCCTGGCCGAGGCCGCCATCCAAGGCGGGGCGGACTTCCTCAAGACCTCCACGGGCTTTGGCCCCCGGGGGGCGAGCCTGCCCGACGTGGAGCTCCTGGTGCGGGTGGCGAGGGGCCGGGCCCAGGTGAAGGCGGCGGGGGGCATCCGGGACCGGGAAACCGCCTTGAAGCTCCTGGCGGCGGGGGCGAGCCGGCTCGGCACCTCCAGCGGCGTGGCCCTGGTGCGGGGGGAGGAGGCCGGTGGGTACTAGGCGGAAGCCAAAGACCCTAGGGGGGCTTCCCGGCTACCTGCTCCTCCTCGTCCTTCTCCTCCTTTGGGCCTACCAAGAACTCCGGAGGCCCGCCCCGCCCCCGGTGGAGGCGGGGAAAACGGAGGTCTACTTCATGCCCCAGGATGGGGAACGGGCCAAGGCCCGCCTCCTCGCCCTCATGGCCTCGGCCCAGGAAGCGCTAGAGGGGGCCTTCTACGAGTTCCGCGACCTCAAGATCGCCCAAGGCCTCCTCGCCGCCCACAAGCGGGGGGTAAGGGTCCGGCTTTACGGGGAAAGCGACTACCGGGAAGACTTCCGCCGCTACCTGGTGGCGGCCTCCCTAGGGCAAGGGGAAGAACCTCCAAGGGTACCCCGCGCCCTCCTAAGGGAAAGGGTCAAGCCCCTTTCCCTAGACTGCGAGGAAATCGCCGGCATCCCCGTCTGCTACGACGAGCAGGAAGGCTTCATGCACCACAAGTTTCTGGTGGCGGACCAAAAGGCGGTGTGGACGGGAAGCGTGAACATGACCTGGAACGCCTTCGCCCGCAACAACGAAAACGCCCTCCTCCTCCCCTCCCCCACCTTGGCGGAAGGCTACGCCCGGGAGTTCCAGGCCCTTTATGGGGGCGCCAAGGAGGGCCTGGGCCGCCCCGTGGACTTCGCCCTGGAGGGGGTAGAGGGTACCGCCTACTTCAGCCCCCAAGGGGGCAAGCTCGCCCAAGAGGCAATCCTTCGCCAGATCCGGGCGGCGCAGAGGGAAATCCTGGTGGCCGCCTTCGTCCTCACGGACCGGGAAATCGTGGGGGCCCTCTTGGAGGCCAAGAAGCGGGGTGTGGACGTGCGGGTGGTCCTCGAGGCCCGCAACCTGGGGGATAGCCAAGACGAAAGGCTCCGCGAGGAGGGTATCCCCGTGCGCAAGGACGCCAACCCCTACACCCTGCACCACAAGGTCATGGTCCTGGACGGAAGCCACGTGATCACGGGAAGCTACAACTTCTCCTTCCGCGCCCGGGAGGTGAACAACGAAAACCTCCTGGTCCTAAGGAGCCCCACCCTGGCGGAGGCCTACCGAAAGGAGGTGTTAAGGCTTTGGGAGGCGGGCGAACCCCTTTAGTCCTGGCCTCCGGTAGCCCCAGGCGCAGGGCCCTCCTCGAGGCCCTGGGCTACCCCCTCAAGGTGGTGGTCCCGGGGGTCAAGGAAGAGGGCCTGGACCTCCCCCCGGCCGAGCTCGCCCAGGCCCTCGCCCGGCGCAAGGGGGAAAGCGTGGAAGGGGAATGGGTCCTGGCGGCGGACACCGTGGTGGACCTCATGGGCAAGGCCCTCGGTAAGCCCAAGGACCCGGAGGAGAACCGCCTTTTCCTCAGGCTCCTTTCCGGGAAAGCGCACCTCGTCCACACCGCCATCTACCTGCGCACCCCCAAGGACCTGGTCCTGGAGGTGCACACGGCAAAGGTGCGCTTCCGTTCCCTTTCCGAAGAGGAAATCGCCTGGTACGTGGCAAGCGGGGAAGGCCTGGACAAGGCAGGGGGCTACGGGGCCCAGGGGCTCGGCATGGCCCTTTTGGAAGGGGTGGAGGGCGACTTCTACACCGTGGTGGGCCTCCCCGTCTCCCGGGTCTTCGCCCTGCTTTGGGAAAGGGGGTTTAGGCCGTGAGCGAAACCGCCTGGCGCCGCCTCTTCCTCCTCGCCCTCCTCGCCCTAGGGCTCACCCTGGCCGCCCTCACCCGGCCCCTCGCCCCCTCGCTTTCCCTCCGCCTCTCCCCCCTCACCGCTCCCTTGCCCGCCTTGGGGCACCGGTTTGGGGAAAACCTCCACGCGGGGGTTTCCGCCCTCCTAAACCGCCAAGACCTCTACCGGGAAAACCGCCTCCTCAAAGACCGGGTAGCGGCCTTAGAGGCGGAAAACCGCAGGCTCCGCCTGGAGGTGGAGCGCCTTTCCCGGGCCCTGAAGGTCCAGGAGGAGCAGGCCCCGGGGGTGGTGGCGGTGGCCCCCGTGGTGGGAGAAGACCTTTCGGGGCTTTACCGCCGCTTGGTGATTGGCCTGGGCGAGCGGGACGGGATCCGGGTGGGCATGCCCGTCACCGCCCCCGAGGGGCTTGTGGGCCTGGTGGTGGAGGTGGAGGCCAACCGGGCCCTGGTGCGCACCCTCCTAGACCCGGAAAGCCAGGTGGGGGTGCGGCCCGAGAAGGCCCCGGGGCGGGGCATCGCCCGCGGCGCCCCGCCGGACCGCCTCCTCGCCGAGTTTCCCCCCACGGTCAAGGTGGCCCCGGGAGACCTCCTCCTCACGGGGGCGCCCTTAGGCCTTTTCCCGGCGGGCATCCCCGTGGGCCTGGTGGAGCGGGTGGAGCGGGTACAGGGCGGGCTCAAACTAAGGGCCTGGGCTAAGCCCTTGGTGGAGCTTTCCCTCTTGGAAGAGGTCATCGTCCTGAGGCCCTTATGACGGCGCTTGTAGCCCTTCTTCTCACCCTTTTCCTGGCCGGGCTCCTTTCCGCCCTTTGGCCCCAAGGGCTTATGGCCCCGGACCTCTTCCTCCTCCTCGCCCTTTGGTACGCCGGGGGAAGGCCCTACTACCTGGGGCTTCCCATGGCTTTCCTCTTCGGCCTCCTCCAGGACCTTTTGGGGTATGGCCTCCTGGGCCTCCACGCCACGGGCCTCCTCTTCGCCTCTTACGCCTTCTACGCCGCAAGCCGCCGCCTGGTGGCCGGGGAAGGCCTGGGAACCATCTTCGCCTTCCTCTGGGCTTTCCTCGCCAAGTGGTTCGGCTACTTCCTGGTGGCCTACTGGCTCCGCCTGGAGTTGCCGCCCCTCTCTCTCCTGGACCTCCTCCTGGAAGGGGTTTTCACCCTGCCCCTCTTCCTCCTTAGCCTGCGCCTACGGGTTGGCAAGGGAACATGACCGCACGCCTTTACGCCCTCATGCTCTTCTTCCTCCTGGCCTTTGGCCTCCTTGGCCTGAGGGCCTGGCAACTCCAGGTCCTGGAGCACGAGAAGTATGCCCTGAAGAGCCAGGGGAACTACCTGAAGACCGAGGGCATCCCTGCCCCCCGGGGGCGGATCCTGGACCGCAAGGGCCGGGTGATCGCCCAAGACCGGCTGGTGGTGGACCTGGTCTACGAGGGAGGGGAGGTGGCCTTTAAGGAAAGGCTTCTCCCGCTTTTGGGCATGAAGGAGCTCCCCAAGGAGCCGGGGGTGCTCAAGGCTGGGGTGCCGGAGCACCTCCTCCCCACCCTGGCGGAGCTCACCGCCGGGCAGGGGAACCTGAAGCTGGTGGAGCGCATTGAGCGCTACTACCCCAACCCCATCTCGGGGCCCGTTTTGGGCTACGTGCTCCAGGCCAACGCTGAACAGGTCAAACAGGGCTATAGCCCCGAGGAGCAGGTGGGGCAGGCGGGCCTCGAGGCCGCCCTCGAGCCCTACCTTCGGGGCAAGCGAGGGGTCAGGGCGGTGGAGGTGAACGTCCGGGGGGAGCGCCTGCGGGAGACCATCTTGGAGGAGCCCACCCCGGGGAAGGACGTGGTCCTCTCCCTGGACCTGGACCTGCAACGGGCGGCGGAAAGGGCGCTAGAGGAAGCCCTAGCGGACATCAATACCGGCCGCAGGCTCCATGGCCTCCCCCCCGCCACCCGGGTCAAGGGGGCCATCGTGGCCCTGGACCCGAGGACCGGGGAGATCCTGGCCATGGCGAGCGCCCCCTCCTTTGACCCGAACCTCTTCGCCAGGCGCCCCGTGCCCAAGGAGGTCCAGGACCTCCTAAAGGACCCCGACCTCCCCCTCCTCAACCGCGCCCTCCAACCCTACACCCCGGGCTCCACCTTCAAGCTGGCCACGAGCTACGCCCTCCTGGAGGAGGGCTACGTGGGCCCAAGCACCACCTACCGCTGTAGCCCCTACATCGTCTACGGGGGCCAGGTGCGCCGCAACTGGGCCACCCGGGACCTGGGTACCATGACGGTGCGGGAGGCCATCGCCTTTAGCTGCAACACCTGGTACTACCAGGCGGTGGCGCAAGACCCCTTGGGCTTCCCAGACCGCCTGGCGGCCCGCGCCCGGCTCCTGGGCCTTGGGGAGCCCACGGGGGTAGAGGTGGCGGAGAAGACGGGCCTCCTCCCCACCCGGGCCTGGAAGCGGGAGGCCTTGGGGGAGCCCTGGTACCCCGGGGAAACCCTTTCCGTGGCCATCGGCCAGGGCCCGGTCCTCGCCACCCCGGCCCAGATCGCCCGCATGCTGGCCACCCTGGCCAACGGGGGCAGGAAGCCCCGGCTCCACCTGGTAAGGCGGATCGGGGAAGAGGAGGTGAGGCCCGCCTTGGAGCCGGTACCGGGGCGCTTCTTCGCCGTGCTCCAGGAGGGCCTGCGCAAGACCGTGACCGAGGGCACGGCGCGGCACGTGCTCGGCAACTTCCCCGTGCCCACCGGGGGGAAGACGGGCACGGCGGAAACCCCGGGGAAAAGGCGGGGCCTCGAGCATGCCTGGTACATGGGCTATGGCCCCACGGACCCCCAAAGCCCCTACCCCCCCTTGGTGGTGGTGGCCTTCTTTGAAAACGGCGGGGAGGGTAGCCGGGTGGCCCTCCCCGCCGTGCGCAAGGTGATGGCGGCCTACTGGAAGGTGCCCGAGGAAGCCAGGTCCCCGTAGAATAGCCCCATGCGCCTCCGCGCCACACCCAAGGCCCTGGCCCTGCGCCTAGACGGCGGGGAAAGCGCCGAAGACATCGCCAAGCTCGCCCTCCCCGAGGGGCTTCCCCTGGAGGTGGAGGTGGCGGGCCCCGTGTCCCAAGAGGTCGTAGAGGCCCTCCTGGCCTTAGGCCGCCCCCTCACCCTCGTACCCGCCCGAAGCCACAAGGGCCTAAGCACCCTGGTGGTGAGCAAAACCCTAAGGGCCGGGGAGCGGGTGGAGCACCCTGGCACCGTCGTGGTCCTGGGGGACGTGAACCCAGGGGCCGAGGTGGTGGCGGGTGGGGACGTGATCGTGGTGGGGAAACTCCGGGGCCTCGCCCACGCCGGGGCAGGGGGGGATGAGGAGCGCTTCATCTTCGCCCTAAGCCTCGGCGCCAAGCAACTGCGCATCGGGCCCCACCTGGCCCAGGCCCCCGAGGGGGAAGCGGCGGAGGGGCCCGAGCTCGCCCGGGTGGTGGAGGGGCGGATCGTGGTGGAGCCCTGGGCTAGAAGGCGATCCCCCCCGACTCCACCCCGTAGCGCTTGAGCACGAGGTAAATGACCCAACCCGTGAGGGCCACGTAGAGCCAGATGGGCACCAGGACCTTAGCCCAGCGCTTGTGGAGGGCGAACTCGCCCCTAATGGCCCGCCAGATAACGTAAAGGGCCAAAGGCCCGTTCAGGGTGGCCAAAAGGGTGTGGGTGATGAGGATAAAGTAGTAGACCCCCCGCCAAGCCTCCGGCCCCCCATAGGCCGTGGTGCCGTAAAGGCCCCACTTGGTGAGGTAGAAGACCAAGAAGAGGGCCGCCAAGCTGGTGGCGACGAGCATGGTGCGGTGGTGAAGAACCCGCTCCCCCCGGCGGATCAAGACCACCCCCACCACGAGGGCCAGGCCCGAAAGACCAATGCTCCAAACGGCAAGCAAGCCGAGAAGTTCCTTCATTGGCGTTCTCCCAAACGTTCGCTTAGAAGCCGCACCGCCTCGAGGCGGGCGGTGCGGGCGTAGCTATACCCCCTGAGGTAGTCCTCCTCCTGGCCTAAAAGCTGGTAAAGCCTGAGGTACGCCACCGCCAAAAGCCCGTCCCGCTCCCGGATCGGGGGGAGGCGGTGGAGGAGCCTGGCGATTTCCCGGAAGCGCCCCGCCTCCCGGGCCTCGAGGGGGGTCTCCCTCAGGGCCCGGGCCAGGTCGTGAAGGGTTTCCCCTAGCGGCATACCGGCCCAAAGTGTACCACAAGGCGCCCCTTAGGGAATGCGCCTAGAAGAACGGTTGCCAGCGGCGTCCACCGCTACCACCACCGCTCCCGAAGGGACCTCCACCAAAAAGGAAACCCTGGCTTCCTTGGGCAGGGAAAGCGGCGTGTAGCGCCCCCCCATTTGCACCACCACCCGGTCCACCCGCACGTTGTCCTCCACCCGGCCATAGACCCGGTAAAGGCTCCCCTCCCGCTCTAGCCTTTCCAGCACGATGCGGGGCGGCGCGGCGTCCAGCACCAAGGGAACGCGCCGCTCCACCCGGTGGCCCAGGGCGTCCACCGCCTCCATCCTCAGTTCCACCTCCCCCGAGGTGGGGGCCTGTAGGCGGAAGCGGAAGCGCACGAGCCGCTTGCCCTTCTCCGCCTCCCCCAGCACCTCCGCCCCTTGCGCCCGCACGCTCGCCACCCCGGAGGGGTCAAAGGCGTAGCCCTCCACCACCAGGGCCTTGCCGGGGGCCACCGCTCCACCTAAGGGCTCCACCAGGCCGAGCTCCGGCGGGGCCCCATCGGGCCGGGCACAACCGGCAAGGAAAAGCAAAAGAAGAAGGGGATGCCTAAGCATCCCCTTCATGCTACCCTAGGGCTTAGAAGCGATAAGCGGCGCCCACGCGGAGCTTGAAGACCCACTCGGGCTGGGTAACCCGTTCGTTGCGGCTATCGTAGCCGCTGTCCCCGGGGCACACAGTGCCCTCATTCTTATTCCCGGAGTCATCCTCAACGACACGCTTGAAGCAAGCGTTCAGGTAGTAGTCCGCCCCCAGGTCCCCCACCAGGCTCAGGTTGGGCATGAGGGGGTAAGCGAGGCGCACACCGGCGCCGAAGCCAAACTGGTTGGTGGAAACAGATTCGCTCTTGGTGCCCGAAATCTTATTCTGCGGATCCGTATAGCCACCCGAGAAGAGGTTGTAGCGGATCCCGGCGTAAGGCGCCACCTCCACCGGCAGACCCAAGCCCGCCACCTTGTAGAGAACATCCAAGGAAAGGGTGATGTTTTGGCCCCACTCGGAGAGCTCGTTGGTCTTCTTGTAGTCACCCCAAGTCGTGCCTCCCCCAAGGTCATACCCATCGTCCAGCGCATCGCTCTGGGCGAAGCCCACGCCCAGCCGCACCCCCAAGGGAAGCCCAGGGGTAAAGTCCTCCGCCACCACAGCCAGTTGCCCGCCTAGGTTTCCGTAGAGGCCAGCACCAGCCTCCACGGAAAACTTCTGCGCCATGGCCGCCGTCAGGAGAGCCGCAAAAGCTACAACCACCGCTTTCTTCATCCTTCACCTCCATATAGAGGGTTTCCACCCTCGTGAAGATATGCTACGTTCTTCCCAAGAAAAAGTCAAGTCGTGTACAAGGCGTTTATGCGCACATACCCCTCGGTCAGGTCGCACCCGTAGGCCTCCCCCACCCCTTCCCCCTCTCCCAGGTCCACCAGGACCTCCACCACCTCCTGGCGCATGGCCTGGCTCGCCCTCTCCCGGTCAAAGGGGAGGTCCCCGCCGGCGTACAGGGGGATACCTTGGAGGGAAATCCGCACCCGCAAGGGGTCAAATCGGGCCCCCGAGTTGCCCAAGGCGGCCAAAATCCGTCCCCAGTTGGGGTCGTTCCCGTAAAGGGCGCTTTTCCAAAGGAGGCTTCCCGCCACCGCCCTAGCCGCCCGCCTCGCCTCCTCCTCCGTGACCGCCCCCACCACCCGCACCACCAAAAGCTTCGTGGCCCCTTCCCCATCCCGGGCAATCCTCTTGGCAAGCTCCCGCGCCACCCCTTCCAAAGCCTGGAAGAGGGCTTCGGGCGGCACCTCCCCATAAGCCCCATTGGCCATGACCAGGGCCAGGTCGTTGGTGGAGGTGTCCCCGTCCACGGTCACCTGGTTGAAGGTGCGGTCCACGATGCCCCTCCAGGCCTCCCGCAAGGCCTCCTGGGGCACCCAGGCGTCCGTGACCAAAAAGGCCAGCATGGTGGCCATGTTGGGGTGGATCATCCCACTTCCCTTGGCGATGCCCACCACCCTGGCCCCCGCCACCTCGGCCTCCGCCACCTTGGGCACCAGGTCGGTGGTGAGGATGGCCTCGGCGAAGGGGTCGGCGTAAGGGGTGAGCTCTATTTGCGGCAGGCCCGCCGCGATCCGCTCCACGGGCAGGGGCACCCCGATCACCCCCGTGGAGGCGGTGAGCACCTCCTCGGGGGCAAGGCCCAGGCGGAAGGCGGCGAGCTCGGCCATCCGCGCGTCGTCCCGAAAGCCCCGCTCCCCCGTGGCGCAGTTGGCGTTGCCGGCGTTCACCACCACGGCCCGCAAGGGGGCTCCGGTGGCGTAAAGCCCCCGGCCCCGGTGGATGGAAGGGGCCGCGGCCCGGTTCTGGGTGGCGGCGTAGGCCCATTGGGCGGGAAGCCCTGAGACCAAAAGGGCCAGGTCCGGCTTGCCCGAAGGCTTGATGCCCGCCCGGGTAGCCCCGGCGCGGAAACCCCTGGGTAACCTCACGGCCATACGCCCTCCTTGGGCAAGGCGGTGTCCTCGGGTAGGCCCAGCATCAGGTTCAGGTTCTGCACCGCCTGCCCCGCCATGCCCTTCACCAGGTTGTCCAAGGCGGCGAAGACCAGGACGCGCCCAGTCCTTTCCTCGTAGAGGGGCTTGAGGTCCACCCGGTTGGCGCCATAGGTGCCCTTGGTCTCGGGAAGCCCCCCCAAAACCCGCACGAAGGGCTCCCCTAGGTAGAAGTCCCGGTAGAGGGCGTCCAGAGCCTCCTGGCTCCAGGTCCCCTCCACCTCCGCCTCCGCGGTGACCAAAATCCCCCGGGTCATGGGCACCAGGTGGGGGGTGAAGGAAAGGCGCACCTCCCGCCTGGGCCCGTGGGTGCGCACCCTCCGCCCTTGGGCCAGGAGGCGGCCCAGGTTCGCTTCCATCTCGGGGATGTGGCGGTGGGTGCCCCCTACCTTGTAGGGTTTCAGGTTCTCGTTCACCTCGGCGAAGAAGGTGCCCTCCCCCTCCCTGCCCGCCCCCGAAACCCCGCTTAAGCCCACCACGAAGGCACGCCGGAGAACCCCTTCCGCCGCCAAGGGAGCGAGGGCCAAGGTGGCGGCGGTGACGTAGCAGCCAGGGTTCGCCACCAGGCGGGCTTCCCTGAGCTCCTCCCGGTGGAGCTCGGGCAGGCCGTAGACCGCCTCCCGGAAGAGCTCGGGGCTTTGGTGGCGGATCCCGTACCAGGCCTCGTAGACCTCCGGGGGAAGGCGGTAGTCCCCGGAAAGGTCTATGACCCGCTTGCCCGCGCGAAGGGCCTCGGGGGTGATCCCCATGGCGAGGCCGTTGGGGAGGGCCAGAAACAGGACGTCCGCCCGCTCCAAGACCTCCTCTTGGGCAACGAAGGGCCTTTCGTCCCAAAGCTGGGGCCAGGCGGAAGAAAGGGGTCTACCCTCGTGCTTGCGGCTGGAAAAACCCACCAGTTCCACCCCAGGATGGCGCTTAAGCAGGCGGAGGAGCTCCGCCCCGCCATACCCCGAGGCGCCCAGGATCCCCACCCTTACCACGGCACCTCCAGAAGAACTTCCGGGAAGGCCAGGGGCGCCAGGCGCTCCCCGGGCTTAACCCAGATCTGCTCCCGGTAGTGGTCCTCCTCCGGGGTGCGGAAAACGAGGAGCCGGCTTCCCTGGAGGTCCTGGACCCAAACCTCGGGCACGCCCATACGGGCGTATAGGGGCACCTTTTTGCCTAAATCGTACTCCAAGGAAGCATCGGAAACCTCCAGGAGCAAAAGCACGTCCTCCGCCCCAGGAAGGCGCTCCCCATAGTCCCCCGGCCGCAGAAGGGCCAGGTCCGGCTCCAAATACACATCCGGAGCCAGGGCCAAGGGACCCTGAACCTGCACCAACGCTTCGGGAAAGCGCTCCACGAAGAGACGGTTCCAGCGGTTCAGAACGTAGGCGTGGCGTGGGCCGATGGGTGCCATCTGGTAAATCTCCCCCTCCAGAAGCTCCACCCCCCGCTCGGGCAGGGGAAGCTTCAGGAACTCCTCCAGGCTAAAGCGGTAAGGGCGGACCATACCCCTACTTTAGCAAGGTGAGGAGGACGGCTTTGGCGGTGTGGAGACGATTTTCCGCCTGGTCAAAGACGCGGCTTTTGGGGCCGTGCACGGCTTCCTCCGTGGTCTCCTCTCCGTAGTGGGCGGGGAGGCAGTGGAGGAAGATCCCTTCGGGGTGGAGGAGGGAGAGGAGTTCCCCGTTCACCTGGAAGCCACGGAAGTCCTTGAGGCGCTTTTCCCGCTCCGCCTCCTGGCCCATGCTGGTCCAGACGTCCGTGTAGAGGGCGTGGGCCCCAAAGGCGGCCTCCTTGGGGTCGTGGGTGAAGTAGGCCTTGGCCTTTTCCAGAAGGGCGGGATCGGGCTCGTAGCCCTTAGGGGTGGCCACCCGCACCCTTAGCCCCACCAGGGGCGCGACCTCCAGGAGGGAGTTTAAAACGTTGTTCCCGTCCCCCACCCAGGCCACCTCGAGGCCCTCCCACCCCCCGAAGGCCTCCTTCAGGGTGAGGAGGTCCGCCAGGGCCTGCAGGGGGTGGGCCCAGTCGGAGAGGGCGTTGATGACGGGGATGCGGGCGTGGCGGGCCAGGGCCACCACGGTCTCGTGCCGGTAGACCCGGGCGGCGATCCCCTCCACAAAGCGCTCCAGGTTCTTGGCGATGTCCCTCACGGGCTCCCGCTCCCCGATGCCCACCTGTTTCTGGTCCAGGTAAACCGCATTCCCTCCCAGGTGGAGCATGGCCACCTCGAGGGTGGTCCGGGTGCGCAAGGAGGGCTTTTCAAAGAGGAGGGCGAGGACTTGGCCCTTGAGGTCCTCCCCGCGGTAGCGCTCCCGCTTAAGCCTTTCCGCCAGGGAAAGGAGCCTTTTAAGCGCCTCGGGGCCGTAGCCGGAAAAGTCCAAAAGGTCCTTGGGCAGGGTCAGGGCGTCTCCCCCCATGAGGCCCTTAGGATACCCCGCCCTTGCAAAGTTATGCAAGACCCTAGGCCCGGGACCAGGGGACGTAGAGCACGGGAAGCGGGCTCACAAAGGGCTCGGCGTAGTCCACCCCCAGGTAGTTGCCAAAGTAGCGGCGCATGGCCTTGCGGGCCTCCACCCCTCTAGGCCCCACGGTCTCGCTCGCCGCCTCCCCGGAAAACTGGCTCCTGTAGGCCAGGACCGCCTGCTCCCACTGGTCTATGAAGGCGGAGATCTTCACCAGGAAGCTGGGGGTGAAGGGGTGGTTGCCCGGGTAGAAGAAAAGCCTTTCCACCCGGTGGGGCTCCCCCTCCACGGGGGCCTTCTTCAGGCCCGCCAGGTGGAGGGCAGCCACCGCCAGGCGGCTTGCCGCCGTGTGGTCGGGGTGGCGGTCGGCCTCGAGGGGAGCGAAGAGGATGCGGGGCCGAAGCCTCCGCAAGGCCTCCGCAAGCCTAAGGCGCTGCTCGGGGATGTCGGCAAGCCCCCCGTCGGGAAGCCCTAGATTTCCCCGGAAGTCCAGGCCCAGGATGCGGCTCGCCTCCGCCACCTCCCGGGCCCTCTCCTCCGGGGTGCCCTTGGTGCCCATCTCCCCCCGGGTAAGGTCCAAGATGCCCGTGGAAAGCCCCTCCGCCTTGGCCCTGGCCAAGGTCCCCCCACACCCGAGCTCCCCGTCGTCGGGGTGGGGGGCGATGACCAAAAGGTCAAGCATCCCTCACCTCCACCCGCTCCCCAAGCCGCCTTTCCGTGCCCGCCTGGAGGCGCTTTAGGTTTTCCCGGTGGGTGAAGAAGATGAGGAAGGCCATGAGGGCCACGGTGCCCACCTCCCAGAGGGGCCGCCCCAGGGCCAAGGCGAGCACCAAGGCCGCCACCCCCCCGGTCATGCTCCCCGCCGAAACGTAGCGGGTGAGGAGCATCACGGATAGCCCAATGGGCAGGGTCCAAAGGGCGAGGGCTGGGTCCAGGAAGAGAAGGGTGCCGAAGCTGGTGGCCACCCCCTTCCCCCCTTTAAACCCCAAGAACACGGAGTAGTTGTGCCCCAAGACCGCCGCCAAGGCCACCCCCCCAAGCAAGGGCCCCTCTATCCCCACCGCCCGGGCGATGAGCACGGCAATGCCCCCCTTGAACACGTCAAAGAAGGCCACCACGAAGGCGGGGCCAGGGCCCAAGGTCCTAAGGACGTTGGTGGCCCCGATGTTCCCCGAACCCACCTTGCGGATGTCCACCCCGTAGGTGCGGGCCACCAGGACCCCCGCCGGGATGGAGCCGAAGAGGTAGGCGAGAAGGAGGACCCAAAGCCAGTCCATGGGGTGGATTTTAACTGCTCGCCGATGTGTAGCTCCGAAGGGCCAGGCGGAAGAAGCCCCGCGCCAGGAGGAAAAGGCCCAGGGCAAGCCCCAACGCCACCCAGGGCGCCCCCCTTCCCAAGGCGGCCTCCGCCGGCACCGTGGTGAGGAAGGCCACGGGCACCACGAAGGTGAAGAAGAAGCGGTAGAGGGCCGGATAGCTGGAGGCGGGAAAGCGCCCCGCCTCCAAGAGCCCCCGCAGGACCTCGGTGACGTTGTAGATCTTCACGAACCAGATGCTGGTGGTGGCGAGGAGGAACCAGAGGCTATAGAGGATCACCGCCCCCAAAAGCCAGTAGAGGGCGAAGAGGAGGTAGTCCTGAAGCCCCAGGCCAAGCCGGCCTCCCCCATAGAGGAGAAGCCCAAGCCCCAGGAGGAAATCCCCGAGGCCCCAAGGGGAGAAGACCCTCAAGGAGAGCCAAAACTGGGGGTCCAAAGGCTTCAGGAGCACGAAGTCCAGGGTGCCCTGTTGCACGTGCTCCACGATCTTGTTGAGGTTGGGGGCGAAGAGGGTGCTCCCAAGCCCCTGGAGGAGGGTAAAGGCGGCGAGGACCAAAAGGGCCTCCTCCCAGGCCCATCCCCCTGGCCGGTACCCCCCTTGGTAGAGGAGGACGAGGCCGAAGAGGGCCCCAAGAAGGGTAAGCGCCGAGGAGAAAAGCCCGAGGAGAAAGTTCAGGCGGTACTCCATCTCCGCCGCCAGGGAAAGGCGTAGGAACAGGCCGAAAACCCGTAGATAACGCACGAAAACCATTACACCACAGGGTAGACTTAGGGGGTGCGCGAAGAGGCCATCATCCTGGCCCAGGACCTCACCAAGCACTACCGCGTGGCCCTAAAGGAGGAAAGCCTCCTGGGTACCCTGCGCCACTTCCTCTTCCGCCAGTACCGCCTGGTGCGGGCCGTGGAGGGGGTGAGCTTCGCCATCCGGCGGGGGGAGGTGGTGGGCTTCCTGGGCCCCAACGGGGCGGGCAAGACCACCACCCTGAAGATGCTCACGGGCCTCATCCACCCCACCCGGGGCCAGGCCCTGGTGGCGGGGCACGTGCCCTGGCGGCGGGAAAAGGCCTTCCTGAAGAAGATCACCCTGGTCATGGGCAACAAGCAACAACTCATCTGGGACCTCCCGGCCATGGACACCTTCCGCCTGAACGCCGCCATCTACGAGATCCCCGAGCGGGAGTTTCGGCGGCGGGTGGGGGAGCTCGCCGAGATGCTGGGCCTAGGGGACAAGCTCCACCAACCCGTGCGCAAGCTCTCCTTGGGGGAGAGGATGAAGGCGGAGCTTTTGGCCGCTCTCCTCCACCGGCCGGAGGTGCTCTTCCTGGACGAGCCCACCCTGGGCCTGGACGTGAACGCCCAGGTGGCGGTGCGGGCCTTCGTGCGGGCCTACAACGCCCGCTACGGGGCCACCGTCCTCCTCACGAGCCACTACATGGCGGACATCGCCGCCCTGGCGGACAGGGTCCTCGTGATCCACCAAGGCCGGCTCCTTTACGACGGGGAGCTTGCGGGCCTCACGGCCCGCTTCGCCCCCTACCGGGAGGTGCGCCTGGTCCTCGCCCGGCCCCTTCCCCGGGAGGCCCTTGCGCCCTTTGGGGAGGTGCGGGAGGTGGAGGGGCAGGAAGCGCGCCTCCTCGTCCCCCGGGATGGGCTCACGGAGCGGGTGGCCCTGATCCTAAAGCGGCTTCCCGTGGAGGACCTCGAGGTCAAGGAACCCCCTCTGGAAGAGGTCATCGCCCGGGTCTTCCAAAGCCCCAAGGAGGTGGAAGGATGAGGAAGGCCAGGACCCTTCTTGCGGTCTACCTCGCCTACATGCTGGAGTACCGGGCGGAGCTTTTCCTTTGGGCCTTGGCGGGGGCGCTTCCTTTAATCCTCCTTGGGGTCTGGACCGAGGCGGCGCGGCACGGGGACTTTCCCCTAAGCCCTGGGGAGTTCGCCCGCTACTTCCTCATGGTCTTCCTGGTGCGCCAGGCCACGGTGGTCTGGGTGGTGTGGGAGTTTGAGCGGGACGTGGTGGAAGGGAGGCTTTCCTTCCGCCTCCTGAGGCCCCTGGACCCCTTCTTGGACCACCTGGCGGCCCACGTGGCGGAAAGGCTCGCCCGGCTTCCCTTTGTGGTCCTCCTCACCCTCCTCTTCTTCCTCCTCTTTCCCGAGGCCCGCTTCCGGCCCGAGCCCTTGCCCTTCCTCCTGGGGCTTCTCCTCACCGCCTTGGCCTTTTTGCTCCGCTACCTCATGCAGTACGTCACCGCCCTCCTCACCTTCTGGAGCGAGCGGGCCACGGCGGTGGAGGAGGTCTTCTTCCTCCTTTACCTCTTCCTCTCGGGGACCATCGCCCCCCTCGAGGTCTTCCCCGAGCCCTTGCGCTCCCTCGCCCTCCTCACCCCCTTCCCCTACCTGGTCTACCTCCCCGCCGCCCTCCTTGCCGGACAGGAGGTGCGCCTTTTCCCGGGCCTTTGGGTGATGCTCCTCTGGGGGCTTTTCTTCCTCCTCCTTTGGCGGGGGCTTTGGCGGCTTGGGCTTAGGCACTACTCCGGCCAAGGGGCATAATGGGGGTATGGCCACCCGGTACCGGTTCCGCGTGGAGGAGTTTGAGCGGGCCTTCCAAGGGGTGCCGCACGTGGAGCTACTGCGGGGAGAGGTGTACCAGATGAGCCCCATCGGCCCTAGGCACGTGCATAAGGTAGCCCAACTGGACGAGCGGTTCCAGGAAGCCTTCCGGGGCAAAGCCGTTATCTTGGTGCAAAGCCCCTTGCGCCTCTCCGAAGACTCGCAGCCCGAGCCGGACCTCCTGGTGCTCAAGCCCCCCCTGGAGCGGTATGCGGAAAGGCTTCCTGCCCCGGAGGACGTCCTCTTCTTGGTGGAGGTGGCGGACACCTCCTTGCCCTTTGACAAGGAGGTGAAGCTTCCCCTCTACGCCGAGGCGGGCATCCCCGAGGTGTGGCTCCTAAACCTCCAGGAAAACCTCCTAGAGGTGTACCGGGACCCCCGGGGCGGGCGGTACCGGGAGATCCGCCTCCTCACCCCGGAAGAGCCCGCAAGCCCCCTGGCCTTCCCCGAGGTCAGGCTTCCCTGGGGGTAAGGGCGCGCACGGGAAAGAGGAGGGCGTAGGCGTAGCCGTCCGTGAGGGCCTTGAGGGAGGCCTCGAGGATGTTCTCGCTGGCCCCCACCGTGGCGAAGCGCTCCTCCCCCCGCCGCATCTCGGTCATCACCCGCACCCCCGAGTTGGTGCCTGCCTCCTGGCCCGAGAGGATGCGCACCTTGTAGTCCGTGAGCTCCACCTCGGCGAGCTCCGGGTAGAACTGCAACACCGCCTTGCGGAAGGCCCGGTCCAGGGCGGAAACGGGCCCGAAGGGGCTTTCGGCGGCGGTGTGTTGGAGCGTCTCCCCCACCCGCACCCTCACCGTGGCCTCGGCCCAGGCGGTGTCCAGGCCCGAGCCGTGCACGAAGACGCTAAACCCCTCCACGCTAAAGGGAAGGGCCCCGCCCTTCAGGCGGTGGGCCAAAAGGTAGAAGCTCGCCTCCGCCCCCTCAAAGGCGTAGCCCTCGTACTCCAAGGCCTTCACCTCCTCCAGGAGGCGCCTGGCCTCCTCCTTGGAGAGGTCCACCCCGAGCTCCTGGAGCTTGGCGAGGAGGTTGGAGCGGCCCGAGACGTCCGAAACCAGGAAGCGGCGAGTATTCCCCACCCACTCCGGGGGGATGTGCTCGTAGGTGCGGGGGTTTTTGAGAACGGCGGACACGTGCACCCCCGCCTTGTGGGCGAAGGCCGCCTCCCCCACATAGGGGGCGCGGCGGTTTGGGGTAAGGTTGGCCCGTTCGTCCACGAAGTGGGAGAGCTCCCGAAGGCCCTTTAGCCTTTCCGGGGGGATGGCGGGGATGCCGTACTTGAAGACCAGGGTAGGGAGGAAGCTGGTGAGGTTTAGGTTGCCGCACCGCTCCCCGTAGCCGTTGATGGTGCCCTGGGCGTGGGTGGCCCCGGCCCGCACCGCCGCCAGGGCGTTGGCCACGGCGAGCTCGGCGTCGTTGTGGGGGTGGATGCCGATGCGAACCCCGGGAAAGCGCTCCACCACGGCCTTGGTGATGGCGTAGACCTCCTCAGGGAGGCTTCCCCCGTTGGTGTCGCAGAGGACCAGGGTGTCCGCCCCTCCCTCCCGGGCGGCCTCGAGGGTGGCGAGGGCGTAGGCGGGGTCCTCCTTGTAGCCGTCAAAGAAGTGCTCGGCGTCGTAGATCACCCGCTTTCCCCTCTGGGCGAAGAAGGCCACCGTGTCCCGGATCATGCGGAGGTTCTCCTCCAGGGTGGTCTCCAGGGCCTCGAGGACATGAA
This sequence comes from Thermus hydrothermalis, assembly GCF_022760925.1. Classification (NCBI taxonomy): domain Bacteria; kingdom Thermotogati; phylum Deinococcota; class Deinococci; order Thermales; family Thermaceae; genus Thermus; species Thermus hydrothermalis. The sequence continues at coordinate 35,398 of NZ_JAKTNT010000004.1, forward strand.
GGGTCCAGCTCTTGCCAAAGAGGACCACCACCGGGGTCTCCGCCTCCAGGAGGGCGAGGACGGAGGGGTCCTCCTCTGGGGAAAGCCCCTTGCGGCGGGTGGCCCCGAAGGCGGCGAGGCTCGCCGCCCCCAGGTCCACCCCCTTCATGCGGGCGAAAAACTCGGCGTCCTTGGGGTTGGAGCCAGGCCACCCCCCCTCAATCACGTGGACGCCGAAGGCGGCCAAACGCTTGGCGATGGCCACCTTGTCGTCCACGGAGAGGCTCACCCCCTCCCCTTGGGTGCCGTCCCGGAGCGTGGTGTCCAGGATCTCCACCATGCCTAAACCCCTCGCTCCACCTCGGCGATGGAAGGGGGGTGCCGGGTGGCCCGGCCCGAGGCCAGCTTCCCGGCGGCGTCCAAGAAGGCCAGGGCGCTCGCCTCAATGATGTCGGGGGAAACCCCCACCCCCACCGCCTGGAGCTCGCCGAGCCTGAGCCGCACCGTCACCTGGCCCAAGGCCTCGGTGCTCCCCGTGATGGCCTCCACCCGGTAGAGCTCAAGCTCGGGCCTGAGGCCAATGGCCTCCTGGATGGCCTTGTACACGGCGTCCACCGGCCCGTCCCCCGTGTGGGTGGCCACCCTTTCCCCATCGGGGGTCCTTACCTTCACCGTGGCCGTGGGCAGGAGGCCCGAGCCCGAGAAGAACTGCACGTGCTCCAGGGCGAAGAAGTGGGAGGCGGGCTCGCGCTCGCTTTCCACCAGGGCCTGAAGCTCCTCGGCGGAAAGGGGGCCCTTCTTCTCGGCGATCTCCTTGAAGCGGGCGAAAAGCTTCTTCAGGTCCTCCTCGGAGAGGTCCTTGTAGCCCAGGTCCTCGAGGGCCTTTCTAAAGGCCGCCCGTCCCGAGTGCTTCCCGAGGACGATCACCGCAGGCCGGCGGCCGATGAGCTCGGCGTCCATGATCTCGTAGGTGGCCCGGTGCTTCAGGACGCCGTCTTGGTGGATGCCGGACTCGTGGGCGAAGGCGTTGTCCCCCACGATGGCCTTGTTGGGAGGAACGGGCATCCCCGTGTACCGCTCCACCAGGCGGGAAACCCGGTAGATCTCCCGGGTGTTGATCTGGGTGTAGGCCTTGTACCAGTCGCGGCGCACGTAGAGGGCCATGACCACCTCCTCCAAGGAGGTGTTCCCCGCCCGCTCCCCGATGCCGTTGATGGTGCACTCCACCTGGCCCGCCCCGTTTTCTATCCCCGCCAGGGCGTTGGCCGTGGCCAGGCCCAGGTCGTCGTGGGTGTGGGTGGAGATGATGACGTCCCGGCCCCGCACCACCTCGTCGCGGATGCGGCGGATGAGGGCCCCGTACTCCCCGGGGGTTCCGTAGCCCGTGGTGTCGGGGATGTTGATGGTGGTGGCCCCCGCCTCTATGGCCACCTCGTAAAGCCGCTTCACGAAGTCCCAGTCCGCCCGCATCACGTCCTGGGCGGAAAACTCCACGTCGTCCACGTAGCGACGGGCGTAGCGGACCATTTTATCGGCCATCTCCAAAACCTCCTCCTCCGTCTTCTTCAGCATGTACTCCAGGTGGATTTTGGAGGCGGAGGTGAAGACGTGGATCCTGGGCTTTTCCGCCTTCTCCAGGGCCTTGGCCGCCTGGTCAATGTCCAGGGTGTGGGTGCGGGCCAAGGCGGCGATGATGGGGCCCTTGACCTCCGTGGCGATGCGCCGTACCGCCTCAAACTCCAAGGGCCCGGATACGGGGAAGCCCGCCTCAATGATGTCCACGTTGAGCCGGGCCAGGGCGTGGGCGATTTCCAGTTTTTGGTCCAAGGAAAGCGCCACCCCTGGGCTTTGCTCGCCGTCCCTGAGCGTGGTGTCAAAGATCCGAATGTGCCGCTCCATGGTTCCCTCCCTTACGCAGAAGGCCCCCAAAAGGGGGCCTTCTCGCTACCCCACTTCCTCCAATACCCTCGCCCTGAGGAAGGGCATCATGGCCCGCAGCCTCGCCCCCACCTCCTCAATGGGGTGGGTCTTCCAGCGCTTGCGGTTGGCCTCGAGGACGGGCTGGCCCACCTGGTTCTCCAGCATCCACTCCCGGGCGAACTCCCCGGTCTGGATCTGCCGGAGGATTTCCCGCATGCGCCTTTTGGTTTCCTCCACTGGCACCGCCACCTCGCCCCGGGTGTAGTCCCCGTACTCGGCGGTGTTGGAGATGGAGTAGCGCATCCCGGCGAAGCCCGCCTCGTAGATGAGGTCCACGATGAGCTTCACCTCGTGCACGGTCTCAAAGTAGGCCATCTCCGGCGGGTACCCCGCCTCCACCAGGGTCTCAAACCCCGCCTGGATGAGCCGGGTGAGCCCCCCGCAGAGCACCGCCTGCTCCCCGAAGAGGTCGGTTTCCGTCTCGTCCTTGAAGGTGGTGGCGATGACCCCGGCCCGGGCGGCCCCGATGGCCTTGGCGTAGGCCAAGGCGGTGGGGAAGGCGCTCCCCGAGGCGTCCTGGTGCACCGCCACCAGGGCGGGCACTCCGCTACCCCTTTGGTACTCGCTCCGGACCAGGTGGCCGGGCCCCTTGGGGGCCACCATCCAGACGTCCAGATCCCGCCTGGGCTTGATCTGGCCGAAGTGGATGTTGAAGCCGTGGGCGAAGGCCAAGGCCGCCCCTTCCTTCAGGTTGGGCTCTATCTCCTCCCGGTAGACCCGCCCCTGGGTTTCGTCGGGGAGGAGGACCATGACGATGTCCGCCTCCCGCACCGCCTCGGCCACGGAAAGCACCCGGAGCCCCGCCGCCTCCGCCTTGGCGAAGCTCTTGGAACCGGGCCGGAGGCCTACCCGGACGTCCACCCCCGACTCCTTCAGGTTCAGGGCGTGGGCGTGCCCCTGGGAGCCAAAGCCCAGTACCGCCACCTTCTTGCCGAGGATGAAGCCTAGGTCCGCATCGTGCTCGTAGTAAATCTTCATACCGCCTCCCGTTTTTCCCTGACCTTAAGGGTCCTCTCGCCGCGGCTCATGGCCACGGCCCCGGTGCGCATGACCTCGAGGATCCCGTAAGGCCTCAGGGCCTCAATGAAGGAGTCCACCTTCTTGGAGTCGCCGGTGAGCTCCAGGATCAGGCTCCTCTGGGCCACGTCCACCACCCGGGCCCGGAAGGCCTCCTGGATGTCCTTCACCGCAAGCCGCTCCTCCACCCCGGCCACGTGGACTTTTACCAGGCAAAGCTCCCGCTCCACGTGGGGCTCGGAGTGGTCCGTGACCTTGAGCACCTCTATGAGCCGGTTGAGTTGCTTCTCCACCTGCTCCAGGGTGTGGTCGTCCCCGGAAACCACCAGGCTGATGCGGGAAAGGCCGGGCACATGGGTGGTCCCCACGGCCAGGCTTTCCAGGTTGAAGCCCCGGCGGGCGAACAGGCTGGTGATGCGGTTCAGGACCCGGGGATGGTCCTGCACTAGGACCGAGATGACGTGCCTCACGCCTCCACCTCCTCCTTCTCCTCGGGGTGCTCGAGGATCATGTCCTCCGCGGCGCCGCCCGCGGGGATCATGGGGAAGACGCCCTCCTCGTGGTAGACCTTGAACTCCGCCACCACGGGCCCATCGGCGTTCAGGACCGCCTCCACGCCCTTCCTCAGGTCCTCCTTGCGCTCCACCTTGATGCCCCGGATGCCGTAGGCCTCGGCCAGGCGGGCGAAGTCCGGGTTGGAGTCCGCCAGGTAGACCTCGGAGTAGCGCTTGGCGTGGAAGAGGTCCTGCCACTGGCGCACCATCCCCAGGTAGCCGTTGTTCAGGATCACCACCTTCACGTCCAGGCCGTACTTCACCACCGTGGCCAGCTCCTGCAGGGTCATCTGGAAGGAGCCGTCCCCGTCAAAGTCAATGACGAGCTCGTCCGGCCGGGCGAACTTGGCCCCGATGGCGAAGGGAAGCCCCACCCCCATGGTACCCAGGCCCCCAGAGGTGATGAAGCTCCTGGGCCGGGTCACGGGGAAGAACTGGGCGGCGAACATCTGGTGCTGCCCCACCCCCGTGGTGACGATGGCGTTCCCCCCGGTGGCCTCAAAGAAGGCCCGGATCACCTCTTGGCTTTGCAGGTGGGGCCTAGGCTTCCAGCGCAAGGGGTAGCGGGTGCGCCACTCCTCCAGCTCCCGCCACCAGCTCGCAAGCTTCAGGGGCTTGGCCCCCTTGAGCATCTCCTTCAGGACCAGCCGGGCATCCCCCACGATGGGGATGTGGGTGCGCACCACCTTGCCGATCTCCGCCGGGTCTATGTCCACGTGGATGATGGTGTGGGCGTGGGGGGCAAAGCGGGAAACCTTGCCCGTGACCCGGTCGTCAAAGCGAAGGCCGATGGCCAGGATCACGTCGGCGTGGTGGATGGCCCGGTTGGCGGCCACGGTGCCGTGCATCCCCGGCATCCCGAGCCAGAGGGGGTGGTTGCCGGGGAAGGCCCCGAGGCCCATCAGGGTGGTGATCACGGGCAGGCCCGTCTTCTCGGCGAAGGCGAGGAGCTCGGCGTGGGCGTGCTGGGACCCGCCCCCCACCATCAGGATGGGCCTTTCCGCCTTCTCCAGGGCGTCCAGGGCCCGCTCAATCTGCTTGGGGTGGCCCTTGGTGGTGGGCTTGTAGCCGGGCAGGTCCAGCTCCACCTCAAAATCCCCCGTGAACTCGGCGAGCTGCACGTCCTTGGGGATGTCAATCAGGACGGGCCCCGGGCGCCCCGTGGAGGCGATGTGGAAGGCCTCCCGCACCACCCGGGGGATCTCGTTCACGTCCTGGACCAGGTAGTTGTGCTTGGTGATGGGCATGGTGACCCCGGTGACGTCCGCCTCCTGGAAGGCGTCCGTGCCGATGAGGGCCCGGGGAACGTTGCCGGTGATGGCCACCACCGGGGTGGAGTCCATGTAGGCGTCGGCAAGCCCCGTGACCAGGTTGAGCGCCCCGGGGCCCGAGGTAGCCATGACCACCCCCACCCGGCCGCTCGCCCGGGCATAGGCTGTGGCCGCATGCACCCCTCCTTGTTCGTGCCGCACCAGGATGTGGCGGATCTTGCTGTCATAGAGGGCGTCGTAGGTGGGCATGATGGCCCCGCCCGGATGGCCGAAGATCAACTCCACCCCTTCCCGTTCCAGCGCCTTTAAAAGTGCCTCCGCTCCCTTCATCGCCCCCTCCTAAACCGAAACCCCCCGGTTTCCCGGGGGGTTTGGATGCGCCTGAAAACCGCTACACCCTACCCCCCGCTGGCCCTACGATTAGGACCAGGCCTAGGGATAGGGTGAGAGCGAAACGCATCTTGCCGCTAAGGATAGCCCGCACCCCGCGGGGGTGTCAAGGGGCCAAGCCGCTTGGCGATGGCAAAGAGGGCCAGCCTGGCGTGCTCCCGGCCGTTTTCTATGAACACCGAGCGGGTGTCGGGGCCAAAGGCGCAGGAGCCCACGGCGAAGAGGCCCGGAATGGAGGTTTCCAACTCAGGGCTTAGGCGAGGCTTTTCCCCTTCGTAAACCACACCGGCCTCCCGCAGCAGGCGGTCCTCGGCCCGGTAGCCGATGAGGACCAGCACGAAGTCCGCCTCCAAGAAGACCCGCCCAGCGGGGCGCCTAAGCCAGAGGCCCTCGAGGGTAATCGCCTCCACCTCCGCCTCCATGAAGGCCTCTATGCTCCCCTCTTTCACCCGGTTTTCAAAATCGGGAAGAAGCCAGTACTTGACGCTAGGGCGCACCCACTTCCCCCGGTGGACCAAGACCACCTTCGCCCCAGCCCGGTAAAGCTCCAAAGCCGCCTCCACCGCCGAGTTGCTCCCCCCTACCACCGCCACCTTGCGGCCGAAGAAGGCCTCCCCCTCCTCGTAGCGGTGCAGGACGTGGGGCAGGTCCTCCCCGGGCACGCCCAGGCGGTTGGGGTTGCCGTAGTAGCCCGTGGCCAGGACCACGTAGCGGGCGAGGAAGGTCTTCTCCCCTTGCCGTCCCCGGGCGAAAACCTGAAAGGCCCCCTCCTGGCCTTGGATGCGGAGAACCTCCGTGTAGGTGAGGACGTTCAAGGCCTCCCGCTCCGCCACGCGCTGGTAGTAGAGGAGGGCCTCCCTGCGGGTGGGCTTGGGGCCGTGGGACACCAAGGGGTGGCCCCCGATCTCTATGTTCTTGCTCTCGGAGAAAAAGAGCATGTTCCGGGGAAAGCGGTAGATGGTTTCCGCCACCGTGCCCTTTTCCAACACCAGGTGGGAAAGCCCATGGCGCTTGGCCTCTATGGCGCAGGCAAGCCCCACGGGACCCGCCCCCACCACCAACACGTCCACCATGCTCCCCAGTTTATGGGGTATAGTTCTTGCCCATGGAGTGGCTCGCTAACCCCGAGGTCTGGATCGCCCTCGTCACCCTCACGGTGCTGGAGGTGGTCCTGGGCGTGGACAACGTGATCTTTATCAGCATCCTGGCCTCTAAGCTTCCCAAAGAGGAGCAGGACCGGGCCCGGGTTCTGGGCCTGAGCCTGGCGGCGGTGACCCGCATCCTCTTCCTCCTCTCCATCGCCTGGATCATGGCGCTTAAGAAACCCCTCTTCGCCCTTTTGGGCCACGAGGTCACGGGGAAGGACCTGGTCCTGATGGCTGGGGGGCTTTTCCTCATCTACAAGTCGGTGAAGGAAATCCACGAGAAGCTGGAAGGGGAGCCGGGGCATGCGGTGAAGCGGGTGGCTCCGAGCTTCGCCAGCGTCATCGCCCAGGTCCTCCTGCTGGACATCGTCTTCTCCATTGACTCCGTGATCACCGCCGTGGGCCTCACCCGCTATGTGCCCGTGATGGTGGCGGCCATCCTCATCTCCGTGGCCATCATGCTCCTCGCCTCCAAGGGCATCTACGCCTTCGTGAACGAGCACCCCACGGTGAAGATGCTCGCCCTAAGCTTCCTCCTCCTCATCGGCTTCACCCTGGTGGCGGAAGGAACAGGGGTTCACATCCCCAAGGGCTACGTCTACTTCGCCATGGGCTTCGCCGTCTTCGTGGAGTGGCTGAACCTGCGGGCGGGGCTCAGGGGCAAGCCCGTGAAGCTCCACCAGCCGTATGAAGAGGAAGGGTAAAATCGGGCCGGAGGTGGTCCTATGGAATACCGGATTGAGCGGGACACCATGGGCGAGGTGAAGGTGCCGGCGGACAAGTACTGGGGGGCCCAGACCCAGCGTTCCCTGGAGCATTTTAAGATTGGGGCCTGGCGTTTCCGCATGCCCATAGAGGTCATAAGGGCCTACGGCATGCTGAAAAAGGCCGCCGCCAGAGCCAACCTGGAACTTGGGGAGCTTCCCGAGGAAATCGCCAAGGCCATCATCCAGGCGGCGGAAGAAGTGGTCCAGGGCAAGCTGGACGAGCACTTCCCCCTGGTGGTCTTCCAGACGGGTTCGGGCACCCAGACCAACATGAACGTGAACGAGGTCATCGCCAACCGGGCCTCGGAGATCTTGGGAAAGCCCCTTGGGAGCAAGTACGTCCACCCCAACGACCACGTGAACCGGGGCCAGAGCTCCAACGACACCTTCCCCACCGCCATGTACGTGGCCACGGCCCTGGCCCTTCACCAACGGCTCTACCCGGCGGCGGAAGCCCTCATCGCCACCTTTGAGGAGAAGGCCAAGGCCTTTGACACCATCGTCAAAACCGGGCGCACCCACCTTATGGACGCCGTGCCCATCACCTTGGGGCAGGAGGTGGGAAGCTGGGCGGCGCAACTTAGGAACACCCTGGGCATGGTGAAGGAGGCGGGAAAGGGCCTCTACAACCTCGCCATCGGCGGCACCGCCGTGGGCACGGGGCTCAACGCCCACCCCCGCTTCGGCGAGCTGGTGGCCCAGTACCTGGCGGAGGAGACGGGCCTTCCCTTCCGGGTGGCGGAAAACCGCTTCGCCGCCTTGGCCGCCCACGACGAGCTTGCCCACGTGATGGGGGCTTTGCGCACCCTGGCCGGGGCCCTGATGAAGATCGGGAACGATATCCGCTGGCTGGCCTCGGGGCCTTACGGGGGGATTGGGGAGATCTTCATCCCCGCCAACGAGCCCGGCTCCTCCATCATGCCCGGCAAGGTGAACCCCACCCAGGTGGAGGCCCTCACCATGGTGGTGGTGCGGGTCTACGGCAACGACCACGCCGTGGCCTTTGCCGCAAGCCAGGGGAACTTCCAGCTCAACGTCTACAAGCCGGTGATGGTGGACGCCGCCCTCGAGTCCATCAAGCTCCTGGCGGACGCCATGGAATCCTTTGACGAGCACCTGGCCAAGGGGATTGAGCCCAACCTGGAGCGGATTGAGGAGCACCTGCAGAAAAACCCCATGCTGGCCACCGCCCTCAACAAGGCCATCGGCTACGACAAGGCGGCGGAGATTGTGAAGAAGGCCATCAAGGAGAAGAAGTCCTTGAAGCAGGCGGCCTTGGAGCTGGGCTACCTTACCGAAGAGGAGTTTGACCGCATCGTGGTGCCCCTAAAGCTCGCCAAGCCCCACGAGGGCTAGGGCGCTTTGTGAGGACGCCCACCCCCTAAAGGGGTGGGTGCCTTATAGTGGGGCTTGGGAGGTGAGGTATGCCGTACCCGTTCAAGCTACCCGAACTCGGTTACCCCTACGAGGCCCTGGAGCCCCACATTGACGCCCAGACCATGGAGATCCACCACCAGAAGCACCACGGGGCCTACGTGAACAACCTCAACGCCGCCCTGGAAAAGTACCCCTACCTGCACGGGGCCGAACTGGAGGTGCTCCTCCGCCATTTGGCCGCCTTGCCCCAGGACATCCAGATGGCGGTGCGCAACAACGGGGGCGGGCACCTGAACCATAGCCTTTTCTGGCAACTCCTTACCCCGGGCGGGGCCAAGGAGCCCGTGGGGGAGCTCAAGAAGGCCATTGACGAGCAGCTGGGCGGCTTCCAGGCCCTAAAGGAGAAGCTCACCCAGGCGGCCATGGGCCGCTTCGGCTCGGGCTGGGCCTGGCTCGTGAAGGACCCCTTCGGCAAGCTCCACGTCCTCTCCACCCCCAACCAGGACAACCCCGTGATGGAGGGCTTCACCCCCATCGTGGGCATTGACGTTTGGGAGCACGCCTACTACCTGAAGTACCAAAACCGCCGGGCGGACTACCTCCAGGCCATCTGGAACGTGCTCAACTGGGACGTGGCGGAGGCCTTCTACAAGAAGGCCTAAAGGCCTCGCGCCTCCAGGGGGCCGGGAGAGGCCCCCTTTATCCTTCCAAGAGGCGGGCCAGGGCCTCCTCCAGGGCCGCCACCGCCTCCTTCACCCGCCAGGCCCCCTTGTCCCGGACGCCGGCGGGGTTGGAGATGGCCCGAAGCTCCGCCCCCCGGATGCCGAGGGCGAGGCAGGCCCGGGCGAAGGCCGCCCCCTCCATGTTCTCCAAGGCGGCGTTCCACCGGCTGGCCAAGGCCAGGGCCTCCTCGAGGCCTTCTGAAACCAGGTCCCGGGTGAGGCCGGTGACGACCCGAAGGCCGAGGCTCTGGGCCAGGCTTTGGGTGAGGCCAGGATCCAGGGGAAAGCGGTTAAAAAAGTAGAGCTTTTCCCCAAGCTCCAAGGCCGGGAAGCCCAAGGGAGCAAGGCCCTCCTTTAGCCCCAGGTCCGCCTCTACCTCCTCCCCCACCAGGACCAGATCCCCCGGGCGGAGGCCGCTACCCGGGTAGGCCCCGGCGATGCCGAAAAGGAGGGCCTTTTCCACCTCGTGGGTGGCCGCCCAAAGGGCCAGGGCGAGGGCGGCATTGACCTTGCCGATGCCCGTTTCCAGGTAGACGAACCCCTCCCCCCTAAGCCCCTTCCGCCCGAGGAAGGCGAAGGGCTCGCCCCGGAGGAAGGGGGCCTCGAGGGCCGTGGGGGAAAGGAGGAGCCACACTAGTCCACCACCCGGAAGCCCAAGGCCTCCGCCCGCTCCACGAAGAACTGGATGTTTTCCCCTTTGAGCTCTCCCCCCAGGCTCTTGCGGTCAAAGGCCTCCTCCGCCGCCAGGATCATGGTTTCCGCCAGGCAGGCGGGGACCTGGTCCCGGGCGCCAAAGTGGAGGTCCAGGGTGGCCCAAGCCTCCCCGGGAAGCCGCACCACCCCCCCGGGGATGACCCGCACCCCCGGCACCTCCCTCACGGAGGGGTGGACGTCCGGGGGCACCCCCTCATCGTAGATCCAGGCCCCGGGCTTCACGTGCTCGGGGTAGATGACGGGGTTGGGGTCGCTGGTGGCGGTGAAGACGAGGTCCGCCTCCCGGATGGCCCCCACCTCGGTGCTCACCTGGATCTCGGGGGCTTCCCCTTTCCGCTCCAGGTTTTTCCTCAAGGTTTCCGCCGCCCGCCCAAGCCGTTCCAGGTCCCGCCCCACCAGGATGAGCCGGCCCACCAGGGGGGCGATCTGCCGGGCGATGCCGAAGGCCACCACCCCGTTGGCCCCCACCACGGCGGCGGTGGTGGCCTTTAGGTCCTTGCCGCTTTGGGCGAAGTGGGCGAGGATCTGGGGGATGGCCGCCTTTACCGTGCCAGCGGTGTAGGCGCCGCCGTTGGTCACCTGGATCCCCGGCACCGCCTCCTGCACCCTCTTCCCCTTCTCCCCCACCACGCTCCAAAAGGCCCCCAGGCCCACCACCGTGGCCCCAAGCTCCTGGGCGAGCCTCGCCCCCTGGATGGCCCGCCTCACGGCAAGCTCGGGCTTCCCCTTGATCTGGTGGGGCAGGAGGGGGGCGGAGATCAGGTGGCAGAGCACCTCCCGCCCGTCCGCCGTCTTCACCCCGCGCACCTCCCCCACCTTCATGGGGCGGAAGCGCTCCGCAAGCCCCTCTATCCACTCCTTTCGCAGAAGCCCCAGGCGCACCAAGGGCCTAAGCCAGCGGAACCGGGGGCTTTGCCAAAAATCCTCTAGGGTAAGGGGGTGGATGAGGAAGGCGCAGACCACCTGCTTTTCCGAGGGGAGGGGCAAGGGGTTTCCCAGCTTGGGCTCGGTGCCCTCGAGGATCCGGCCCAGGTTCTCCTTGTAGCGCCAAAGGGCGAGGAGAAGGAGCCCCCAGGCGAGAAGCCTTTCCACCCCGCCCCACCCCCCGAGGAACCCCGCCAAGACGAGGCCCAAGGGAAGCCCCAAAGCCCCCAAGGAGGCGTAGCCCGTGAGGGCGTAAAGGGCAAGCCCCAGGGCCACGGGCACCATCCCCAAGGCGGGGGGCAAGGGAAGCCCCGCCACGATGCCCAAGAGGACCCCGGCCCCCTTGGCCCGAAGCGGCCAAGGGTCGCGCAGGAAAAGGGGGTAGAGGTGGCCCAGGTAGGCCGCCATCGCCAGAAGGAGAAGCTCCGCCAGGGAAAGCCCGAGGGCGCGCCCCAAGAGGAGGGGGAGGTACCCCTTCAAGAAGTCCAGGGCAAAGGCCAGGAGGGTAAACCCTATACCTAGGCGCCTAACGGCGTTTTCCAGACCCAAGGTGTAGGGGCTTGCCGTGCGCAGGTCTACCCCCCGCCGCCGGGCGAGCCAGTACCCCAAAGGAAGCGCCCCCACCGCGTATGCCAAGGGAAGCAAGAAGGCGGTCATCGCAGGTAGTTTAGCCCGGCCACCGCTCCCCCGGTGAGGAGGAGGACGATAAGCCCTGCGGCCAGGACCCCCAAGGAAATGGCCAAGAAGGCGTAGCGCCGCCTAAGCCCGAGCACCACGGCGAGGACCGCCCCGCTCCAGGCCCCGGTGCCGGGAAGGGGCACGGCCACGAAGAGGAAAAGGCCCAAAGCGCCGAGCCTTTGCACCTGCTCTTCCCCCTTTAGCCGAACCCGGGCCTCGAGGGCCCGCCAGAGCCGGGCAAAGAAGGGGTGGCGGGTGATTAGGCCCACCGCCCAGGGCAGGAGGGCCAGGGCCACGGGGGCCACCAAGAGGTTGCCGAGAAGGCTCAAGAGAAAAGCCTCCCACGGGGGAAGCCCCAAGGCTACCCCCAAGGGGATCGCCCCCCTTAGCTCCACCACGGGCAGGGCGGCCACCAAGACCACGTAAAGCTCAGGCGGCATGGTCAAAAAAAGCGCCCTGCCAGGAAGCCTCCCGCAGGGCGCCAAGGGGCACGCTTTAGGCCGAGGCCCGGGCGGCCTTGGCCCTTTCCACGAGCTCGGCAAAGGCCTGGGGCTCCCGCACCGCCAGATCCGCCAAGACCTTGCGGTCCAGCTCCACCCCCGCCTTCTTCAGGCCGTGGATGAAGGAGGAGTAGTTGAGCCCGTGCTGGCGGCAAGCGGCGTTGATGCGCACGATCCAGAGCTTGCGGAAATCCCGCTTCTTCCGCTTGCGGTGGGCGTAGGCGTAGTTCCCAGCGGCGAAGAGGGTTTCCCGGGCCTTGCGCACGCTCTTGGAGCGAAGGCCCCAGTAGCCCTTGGCGAGCTTCAGAATCTTCTTGTGCTTCCTGCGGCGGACAACCCCGGTTTTGGCGCGCGGCATCCTCTACCTCCTTTACGCGTAGGGGAGAAGGAGCTTGATCCGCTCCGCCTCGGGCTTGGCCAGGGTGAACTTCCGCCCCTTCTGCCGGATCTCCTTACCGGACTTGTGCCAGTTGAGGTGCCGCTTGCCCGTCTTCATGGCCACCACCTTGCCCGAAGCGGTCACCTTTACCCGCTTCTTGGCGCCCTTATGGGTCTTCATCTTCGGCATACGCTTCCTCCTGCCCTTGGGAAGCGCCCCTAGAAGGGGTCTTGAGGGCTCCCCAAAAGCCTTCCCACTATACCAAGGGAAACGCCCTCCGTCTAGGCGGACACCTTGGCGGGGGCCAGGAGCATGTTCATGTCCCGGCCCAAGAGCTCGGGCTTCATCTCCACCACGGCAAGGCCCTTGAGGTCCTCGGCCACGCGGTTCAAAAGCCTTTCCCCAAGCTCGGGGTGGCTCATCTCCCGCCCCCGGAACATGATGGTGACCTTGACCTTGTGCCCCTCCTCCAGGAAGCGCTTGATATGGTTGAGCTTGGTCTGATAGTCGTGGTCGTCAATCTTGACCCGGAACTTGATGGACTTGACCTCGGTGCGCTTGGCCTTCTTCCGGGCCTCCTTCTCCGCCACCTGCTGCTCGTAGCGCCACTTGGAGTAGTCCATGATGCGGGCCACGGGCGGGTCGGCGGTGGGGCCCACCAGGACCAGGTCCAGGTCCTGCTCCTCTGCAAGGCGCAGGGCCTCCCGCGTGTCCATGATGCCGAGCTGTTGCCCATCGGGTCCGATGACCCTCACCTGTTTGGCGCGGATGCGTTCGTTTACCAGGTACTCCTTTATCTACACCACCTCCTAGCCCGCAGGGCCTTGGCCTCTTCCTGTGCGGGCTAAGGGCAGTCTAGCAGGAAGCCTTCCCCACTACAATGGGGGCATGGTCCAGGTGGAACGCGGGCGGGTCTACCGCCTTTACCTCAATGACCCCGAGCGGCGAAACCCCCTCTCCCCCGCCATGGTGGAGGGCCTCCTGAAGGCCCTAGGGGAAGCGGAGGAAGACCCCGAGGCCAAGGCGGTGGTCCTCACCGGGAAAGGCCAGGCCTTTAGCGCTGGGGCGGACCTGGCTTTTCTGGAAAGGGTCACGGAGATGGGGGCGGAGGAAAACTACCGCCACTCCCTTTCCCTCATGCGCCTCTTTCACCGCCTCTACACCTTCCCCAAGCCCACGGTGGCGGCGGTGAACGGCCCGGCGGTGGCGGGCGGGGCCGGGCTTGCCACCGCCTGCGACCTCGTGGTCATGGACGAGGGGGCCAAGCTGGGCTACACCGAGGTCAAGATCGGCTTCGTGGCCGCCCTGGTTTCCGTGATCCTGGTGCGGGCCGTGGGGGAAAAGGTGGCGAAGGACCTCCTCCTCACGGGGCGCCTCGTGGGGGCGGAAGAGGCCCGGGCCCTAGGGCTCGCAAACCGCATAAGCCCTCCCGGGAAGGCCCTGGAGGAGGCGGTGGCCCTGGCGGAGGAGGTGGCGCAAAACGCCCCCACCTCCTTGCGCCTCACCAAGGAGCTTTTGCTCGCCCTGCCGGGGATGGGCCTCGAGGACGGCTTCCGCCTCGCCGCCTTGGCCAACGCCTGGGTGCGGGAAACCGGGGATCTCAAGGAGGGCATCCGCGCCTTTTTTGAGAAGAGAAAGCCCCGCTTCTCGTAGACTTGGGTTATGGGCCTCGTCCCCGAGTGCTTCATCACCGAGATCGTGGAGCGGGACCTCAAGGAGGGAAAGTACCCTAAGCTCCTCACCCGCTTTCCCCCCGAACCCAACGGCTACCTGCACATCGGCCACGCCCGGAGCATCCTCCTCAACTTCGGCCTCGCCCTGGACTATGGTGGGGAGTGCAACCTCCGCTACGACGACACCAACCCGGAAACGGAGAAGGAGGAGTACGCCCGGGCCATTGAGGAGGACGTGCGCTGGCTCGGGTTCACGCCGAACCGCATCCTCTACGCCTCGGACTACTTTGAAACGATGTACGAATGCGCCCTGGTCCTCATCCGAGAGGGCAAGGCCTACGTGGACGACCTTTCCGAGGAGGAGATGAGCGCCCTCAGGGCCGAGGGCAAGCCGAGCCCCTACCGGGAGCGGAGCGTGGAGGAGAACCTGGAGCTCTTTGAGAGGATGCGCCGGGGGGAGTTCCCCACGGGAAGCCGGGTCCTGAGGGCCAAGATTGACCCCGCCCATCCCAACTTCAAGCTCCGGGACCCGGTGCTTTACCGCATCGTCCACGCCCCCCACTACCACGCCGGGGACCGGTGGGTCATCTACCCCATGTACGACTACGCCCACCCCCTCGAGGACTTCATTGAGGGCGTGACCCACTCCCTCTGCACCCTGGAGTTTGAGAACAACCGGGCGGTCTACGACTGGGTCATTGAGAACCTCAAGGGGAAGTGCGGCCTGCCCCTCGCCCCCAGGCCCCACCAGTACGAGTTCGCCCGGCTGGACCTGAGCCACACGGTCCTCTCCAAGCGCAAGCTCATCCGGCTGGTGGAGGGGGGGTACGTTTCGGGCTGGGACGACCCCAGGCTTCCCACCTTAAGGGCGCTTAGGCGGCGGGGGGTGCGGCCCGAGGCCATCCTGGAGTTCGTTCGCCGCACGGGGATTTCCCGCAACGAGGCCCTCATTGAGATGGACCTCTTTGAGGAGGTGGTGCGGGACGACTTGAACCCCATCGCCCCCCGGGTCCTGGGGGTGGTGGAGCCCCTAAAGGTCCTCCTCACCAACTACCAGGGGGAGGAGTGGCTCGAGGCCCCCTACTGGCCCCGGGACATCCCCAAGGAGGGTACCCGTCCCCTGCCCTTTTCCCCCGAGCTTTACATTGAGCGCACGGACTTTGCCCTCAACCCCCCCAAGGGCTGGAAGCGGTTCGCCCCCGGGCAGCGGGTGCGCCTCCGCCACGCCTACGTGATAGAGCTGGAGGACGTGGTGGAGGAAGGGGGCGAGGTGAAGCTCCTCAAGGCCCGCATCGTCCCCGGGACCCTGGGGGCCAACCCGGAGGACGGGGTCAAGCCCAAGGGGGTGATCCACTGGGTTTCCGCCCGCCACGCCCTGCCCGTGGAGTTCCGCCTCTACAACCGCCTCTTCCTCACCAAGGACCCGGAGGAGGGCGGGGACTTCCTGAAGAACCTGAACCCCGAGGCCCTGGTGGTCAGGCATGGCTTCGTGGAGCCGAGCCTCGCCCAAAACCCCAAGGACACCCGCTACCAGTTGGAGCGGCTGGGCTACTTCTGGCAAGACCCTGTGGACTCGAGGCCCGGGGCCCTGGTCCTAAACCGCATCGTCCCCCTCAAGGAGGGGTACAAGGCCTAAAGCCCCAGGCTTAGGCCCAAGGCCGCCCCCACCCCGAAGCCCTGGGTGGGGGTTAGGTAGTAGGTGGGGTGAACCTCCAGGTAGGCCCCGAGGAGGGGGAGGGGCAGGTTGAGCCAGGTGCCCAAGACCGCCCGCACGCCCCCCTGGCCCCGGGTGTCCCCGGGGTAGCTTAAGGCGGGCCCCGTGCCGTAGAAGCTCCCCAGGCCCAGGTAGAGGTCGGTGAGGGGAAGCTTGAGGAGGAGGTCCACCCCACCCCCCAGGACCTCGAGGCCCACCCCCCCGTAGACCCGCCCCTCCGCCAAAAAAGGCACCAGGGCGAAGCGCACGCCCCCTTGCACGCCGAAGGGGCTACCCAGGCTCACCTCCGCCCGCTGGGCTAGCCCCAAGGCCAAAAGAACCCCAAGTAGCGCCAAAGCCCTACGCACGCCGCACCTCCTCTAAGAGCTCCGCCACCTTGGCCACCTGGGCCCGGTGCACCCCGGGCCGGTAGTCCACCATGACCGCCTCCACCTTGAGCATCCCCAAGGCCCTGAGGAAGGCCTCCTTTAGGGCCCTGCTTTCCAAAGGGCTCACCCGCATGCCCAGATGCGGATGGTGGGCGAGAAAGGCCTCGGCCAGTTCCCGGCGCGTCCAGATGCCGGAAAGCCTCTGGCCCAGGGCCTCCACCACCAGGTGCTCCCCCGGCTCCCCTTCCAACACGTACCAGACCCCGGAAAGCTCGGGCTCCACGGGTAGATAATACCTTCCGTGCGCCTGGACCGGTACCTGGTGGAAAAGGGCCTTGCGGAAAGCCGGGAGAAGGCCAAAGCCCTCATCGCCCAGGGCAAGGTTCTTGTGGAGGGCAAGGTGGTGGCGAAGCCCGCCTTCCCTGTGCCCGAAGGGGCCCGGGTGGAGGTCCTGGAAGAGGCCCGCTACGTGAGCCGGGGTGCCTACAAGCTCCTGGGGGCCCTGGAGGCCTTTCCCTTGGAGGTGGCGGGCAAGGTGGCGGCGGACCTGGGGGCGAGCACGGGAGGCTTCACCCAGGTGCTCTTGGAAAGGGGGGCGAGGCGGGTCTACGCCGTGGACGTGGGGAAAGGGCAACTCCACCCCACCTTGCGCCAGGACCCCCGGGTGGTGAGCCTCGAGAAGCAGGACGCCCGCACCCTCCACCTCCCCGAGCCCGTGGACTTCTTGGTCATGGACGTGTCCTTCATCTCCTCCACCCTCCTCCTGCCCAAGGTCTTGGACCTTCTCAAGCCCGGGGGGGACGCCTTGGTCCTGGTCAAGCCCCAGTTTGAGCTCTGGCCTGGAGCCCACAAGGGGGTGGTGCGGGAGGAGGCCCTAAGGCGAGAGGCCCTCCGCCGGGTGCGGGAGAAGGCGGAAGCCTTGGGCTTCCGGGTGCTCGGGGAAAAGGAAAGCCCCCTCCCGGGCAAGGAGGGAAACCGGGAGGTCTGGCTTTGGCTCAGGCGCCCTTAAGCCATTCCTCGGCGATCTGCACGGCGTTGAGGGCGGCCCCCTTCAGGAGCTGGTCCCCCACCACGAAGAAGTCCAGGCCGTTCTCAAAGGCGAGGCTTTGGCGGATCCGCCCCACCTCCACGTCCCACTTGTGGCTGGCGGTGAGGGGCATGGGGTAGCGCTTGGCCAAAGGCTCGTCCACCACCTCCACCCCGGGGGCCTGCCGCAGGACCTCCCGCGCCGCCTCGGGGGTGACGGGCTCGGCGAACTCCACGCTCACCGCCTCCGCGTGCGCCCTAAGGGTGGGTACCCGCACGGCGGTGGCGCTGATGCGGATGGACTCGTCCCCGAAGATCTTGTGGGTTTCCCACACCACCTTCATCTCCTCCCGGGTGTAGCCGTTTTCCTGGAAGGTGTCTATGTGGGGGATGACGTTGAAGGGAAGGGGGTGGGCGAAGACCTGGGCCTCTGGCGTCTCCCCGTGGAGATAGCGGTGGGTTTCCCTTAGAAGCTCCTCCATCCCCTTCGCCCCCGCCCCCGAGGCCGCCTGGTAGGTGGCCACGATAACCCGCTTGGCCCGGAAGGCCCGGTGCAGGGGCCAAAGGGCCATGGCCAGGATGGCGGTGGTGCAGTTGGGGTTGGCGATGATCCCCTGGTGGCGGAAGATGGCCTCCCGGTTCACCTCGGGCACCACCAGGGGCACCCAGGGCTCGTAGCGGAAGGCGCTGGAGTTGTCCACCACCACCGCACCCCCCTCCACCCAAAGGGGGGCGAGGGCCTTGGAAAGGGCCCCGCCGGCGCTCGCCAGGACGATATCGGCGGGCAAGGGGCCTTCCGGCAAGGGCTCCACGGGGATTTCCTCCCCCCTGAAGGCCAGGCGCTTCCCGGCGGAGCGGGGGGAGGCGTAGAGCCTAAGGTCGCTTAGGGGAAAGTTGCGGGCCTCGAGGACCTTCAGGATCTCCTGCCCCACGGCCCCCGTGGCCCCCACCACGGCTACCCTCATGCCGCCCATGGTATCACCACCTAAGCTTCTCCCGCAAAAACCCCTCCAGCTCGTCCACGTGGAGCCGAATCTGCTCCATGGTGTCCCGGTCCCGCACCGTGACCGTGTCCTTGAGCCGGGTGGTGCCGTCCTTGCTCTGGCCGATGGTATCGTAGTCCACGGTGATGGCGAAGGGGGTCCCCACCTCATCGTGGCGGCGGTAGGCCTTGCCGATGTTGCCCGTGTCCTCGTAGAGGATCCGCCCGAGGCCCAGGGCCTGGAGCTTGGCCTTAAGGGCTTTGGCGTACTGGGTGATCTCGGGCCGGTTTTTGGCGAGGGGAATGACCGCCGCCTTGATGGGGGCGAGCTGGGGCTTGAGCTTGAGGACGATGCGCTCTTCCCCATTGGGCAGCTCCTCCCGGGTGAAGGCCTCGGCCAAAAGGGCCAAGACCCCCCGGTCCACCCCGGCGGAGGGCTCTATCACGTAGGGGACGAACCACTTCCCCGTGTCCGGGTCCCGGTAGGCCAGGCGGGCGGTGGAGTGCTCGTTCCTGAGCACCTTGGCGGTGATCCCGAGCTCCTCCTGGTCCTTGGTGTGGCTTCCCAGGTCAAAGTCCGTGCGGTTGGCGATGCCCTCTAGCTCCTCCAGGCCGTGGGGAAAGCGGTAGAGAATGTCCACCGTGGCCTTGGCGTAGTGGGCGAGCTCCTCCTGGGGTTGCTCGTAGGGCACCAGGTTTTCCCGGCTTAGGCCCATCTCCTGCCACCACTTGAGGCGTTCCTCCACCCAGTAGCGGTGCCAGTACTCGTCCTCCCCCGGGCGCACGAAGTACTCAATCTCCATCTGCTCAAACTCCCGCACCCGGAAGATGAAGTTCCTGGGGGTAATCTCGTTGCGGAAGGCCTTGCCGATCTGGGCGATGCCAAAGGGAAGCTTGCGGCTTGTGGCGTCCAGGACGTTCTTGAAGTTGATGAAGATGCCCTGGGCGGTCTCCGGGCGCAGGTAGGCCAAGGCCGCCTCCTCCTCCACCGGCCCCACGTAGGTCTTGAACATCATGTTGAAGTACCGGGGTGGGGTCCAGTCCCCGGGCTCCCCCGTGGCCGGGTCCAAGACCCCGGCGGCGGTCATGGCCCCCCCGGCCCGCTCCGGGGAGGCCATCATGGCCTGCACCAGGGCGTGGAGGTGGCCTTCCTCCACCTCCATGGCCCGGTAAAGGCGGGAAAGCACCGCCTCGGGCTGGTCTTTCAGGAGGTGGTCCAGGCGGTAGCGCTTCTTGGTGATGCGGTTGTCCACCATGGGGTCGGCGAAGGTGGCCTCGTGGCCGGAGTAGTGG
Organism: Thermus hydrothermalis; assembly: GCF_022760925.1. Lineage (NCBI taxonomy): Bacteria > Thermotogati > Deinococcota > Deinococci > Thermales > Thermaceae > Thermus > Thermus hydrothermalis. Next base: position 54,851 of record NZ_JAKTNT010000004.1, read on the forward strand.
AGGACCAGGCGGTGGGTGAGGATGCTGGCGTCCAGCCCCTCAATATCGTCCCGCTCGTAGACGTTCCTGCGCCACCAGGCCTGCTTCAGGTTGTTCTTGAGCTCCACCCCTAAGGGCCCGTAATCGTAGGTGCCCTGAAGGCCCCCGTAGATCTCCGAGCCCTGAAAGATAAACCCACGCCGTTTGCAAAGCGCCACCAGTTCGTCAAGGGTGCTCGCTGGCATCTCTCCTCCCCAAGGGGCCAAGCCCCGGTTAAAGGGCATCTTAAGGCCAAGGTGAGCGGGGGCGCAAACCCACGAAGGGGCAGGGCTTAGGCTAGAATGTGAGGTAGAGGGGAGCATGAACAGGTACGACGACCGCGCCAGGCTGGTCTTTCACTACGCAAGGGAGGAGGGGAGCCGCTTAGGCCACTCCATGATCGGCCCAGAGCACCTCCTCCTGGGCCTGATGCGCGAGGGGGGCACCGCGGCCCGCATCCTCCAGGAGTACGGGGCGAGCCTCGAGGCCATGCGCCGCATGGTGGAGGAGCTGGTGGGCCGGGGTGAGGGGAGCCGCACGGGCGAGCCCCCCGCCATCACCCCCAGGGCGAGGCGGGTCATGGAGCTGGCGAGCGCCGAGGCCCGCAACATGGGCGCCTCGGTGATCGGCACCGAGCACATCCTCCTGGGCATCATCCGCGAGGGGGACGGGATCGCCTACCGCATCCTCTCCCACTTCGCCAAGGACGTGGACGCCATCCGCTGGCGGGTCCTGTCCATGGCTGAGGGGCGGGAGCGGGAAAAGCCCGTGAACACCCCCTTCCTGGACGAGTACGGCCGCGACCTCACCAAGGAGGCCCGGGAAGGGAAGCTGGACCCCGTGATCGGCCGGCAGGAGGAGATCAACCGGGTCATCCAGATCCTGGCGAGGCGCACCAAGAATAACCCCGTCCTCATCGGGGACCCGGGGGTGGGCAAGACCGCCATCGTGGAAGGCCTGGCCCAGGCCATCGTGGAGGGCCGGGTTCCCCCCATCCTGCGGGGGGCCAGGGTGGTGGCCATTGACCTGGCCGGGGTGGTGGCGGGCACCAAGTACCGGGGCGAGTTTGAGGAGAGGCTTCGCCAGATCATTGAGGAGCTCAAAAACGCCAAGGTCATCGCCTTCATTGACGAGCTCCACACCCTCATCGGGGCCGGGGGGGCCGAGGGCACCCTGGACGCCGCCAACATCCTGAAGCCGGCCCTGGCCCGGGGGGAGATCCAGGTCATTGGGGCCACCACCACCGGGGAGTACCACCGCTACATTGAAAAGGACCCCGCCCTGGAGCGCCGCTTCCAACCGGTGATCGTCCTGGAACCCTCCCCGGAGGAAACCCTGGAGATCCTCAAGGGCCTCCGCCCCCGTTACGAGGCCCACCACGGGGTCATCATCCCGGACGAGATCCTGGAGCTTTCGGTCAAAATCGGCATCCGCTCCCTGCCCGGGCGCAACTTCCCCGACAAGGCCATTGACCTCATTGACGAGGCGGCAAGCCGCGTGCGCCTCAATGCCTCCTTGGGCCTGCCCGTGGCCGAGGAGGAGGACGGCACCCCCGTGGTGACCCGGGAGGACATCGAGGCGGTGGTGGACTCCTGGGGCGGGGTCTACGTGGACGACAAGGACGACGAAAAGCTCATGCGCCTGGAAGAGGAGCTAAGGAAGCGGGTGGTGGGCCAGGAGGAGGCCATCCGCGCCCTGGCGAACGCCCTAAGGAGGGCCCGGGTGGGCCTCGGGGGCAGGACCCGGGTAGCCGCGAGCTTCCTCTTTGTGGGGCAAAGCGGCGTGGGCAAGACGCAACTGGCCAAGGCGCTGGCTGAGGTGCTCTTCGGCTCGGAACGGGCCCTCATCCGCTTTGACATGTCCGAGTTCCAGGAGCCCCACTCCATCTCCAAGCTCATCGGGGCCCCGCCCGGCTACGTGGGCTACGAGCAAGGGGGCCGTCTCACGGAAGCGGTGCGCCGCCAACCCTTTAGCGTGGTCCTCCTGGACGAGATTGAAAAGGCCCACCCCGACATCTACAACACCTTCCTCCAGGTCCTGGACGAAGGCCGCCTCACGGACGGCATGGGGCGCACCGTGGACTTCCGCCGCGTCATCCTCATCATGACCTCCAACACCGGCTACAACGTGGGCCCCGCCATCGGCTTCACCAGCAAGGAGGTGGACACCGAGTCCCCCTTGAAGGCCCTCTTCACCCCTGAGTTCCTGGACCGCCTGGACGAGGTGATCCGCTTCCGTCCCCTCACGGAGGAGGAGTTGGTGCAGGTGGCCCGGCTCATGCTGGAGGATATCCAGAAGGAGCTGAAGAGCCGGGACATAGAGGTGGCCTTCGCTCCGGAAGTGGCCCGCTTCGTGGTGGAACAGGCCCCCAAGACGGGAAGCGCCCGGGCCATCCGCGGGGTGATCCGGGAGCGCATAGAAGACCCCCTTTCCCTGGCCCTCCTGAAAAAGCCCACGGGGCGGCTTTACGTGGCCGTGGAGGAAGGCCGCCTGGCCTTCCACGAGGTGGAGGGCGAGGAGCTCTTGGTCTAGATGGGTAGCGCAAGGTGGGGGAAAGGGTTTTAGGGCCCTTTCCCCTCTTTTTGACCATGGCCAAGACCGCATACGCCTGCGTGGAGTGCGGCTACCGCACGCCCAAGCCCCTGGGCCGGTGCCCGGGGTGCGGGGCTTGGGGAAGCTTCCAAGAGGTGGCCCCCACCACCCGCCGGGAAGCCCCAAAGGAGGCGGCCTCCCTCCTTGCCCTTTCCCAGGTGGACGAAGGGGAGGAGCGGCGCTTTTCCTCGGGGCTTGCGGAGGTGGACCGGGTGCTGGGCGGGGGGTTCGTCCCGGGGGAGGTGGTGCTCTTGGGAGGCGAGCCTGGGGTGGGCAAGAGCACCCTCCTCCTGGAGATGGCCAAGCGCATGGGCCGGGAGGTGTACTACGTGGCCGGGGAGGAGTCCCCGGCGCAGATCAAGCTCCGGGCCCGGCGGCTCGGCCTAGATGACCTTCTCCTCCTAAAGGAAACGCGCCTGGAGCCCCTTTTGGCCCTCTTGGAACGCACGCCGCCCGAGGCGCTTTTCGTGGATTCCATCCAGACCATTGAGGCGGGGGGAAGCCCCGGGAGCCTGGTGGCGGTACGGGAGGCCACGGGGGCGTTTGTGCGCTTCGCTAAGGCCACGGGCACGGCGGTGGTCCTGGTGGGGCACGTGACCAAGGAAGGGGTGGTGGCGGGGCCCAAGAGCGTGGAGCACGCCGTGGACGCCACCCTTTACCTGGAGACCGCTGGGGTGTACCGGGTCCTCCGGAGCGCCAAGAACCGCTTTGGCCCCGTGGGGGAGCTTGGGGTCTTCCGCATGGAGGAAGGGGGGCTTTTAGAGGTGAAAAACCCTTCCGAGGCCTTCCTCCTGGAAAGGCCCATTGGGGTGCCGGGAAGCGCCATCGCCCTGGCCTTGGCTGGGGAAAGGGCCTTGGCCCTCGAGGTCCAGGCCCTGGCGGCCAAGACCCCCTTCCCCGCTCCCCGCCGGGTGGTGCAGGGCTTAGACGGGAGGCGGGTGGACATGGTCCTCGCCGTGCTAGAGAGGCGGCTCGGCCTCCCCCTGGGCAACCTGGACGTCTACGTGAACCTGGCGGGGGGGCTTCGGGTGCTGGACCCCGGGCTGGATCTGGCCGTGGCCCTGGCGGTGTATTCTGCGGTGGTGGGTAAGCCCCTTCCCCAGGACCTGGCGGTGGTGGGAGAGGTGGGGCTTCTCGGCGAGGTGCGGAACGTGGTGGGCCTGGAGAGGCGGCTTAAGGAAGGGGAGCGGGCGGGCTTTTCCCGCTTCCTCCACCCCGGGAACACCCGGGGCCTGAAGGAGGCCGTGGAGAGGTACCTGGAATGAGCGGCCAAGTCTTCTTGTATCTTCTCTTTGCTTTCCTGGGTTACCAGCTGGCGGTGGTCCTGGAGGGGTTGGGCCTCCTTCCCCGCTCCGCCGGGCTCCTTTCCCTCAACCGGCTCTACCTCTTCCTGGCGGGCTTTCTCGCCGGCGTCCTCCTCGTCCCGAGGCTGGAGGCCCTGGCGGAAAGGCCCCTGCGCCGCCTAAAGGACCTCCCTCCCGAGGTGCCCGTGGCCCTGACCCTGGGGGCCACCTTAGGCCTTCTCCTCACGGTCCTCCTCACCACCCTGCTTTCCCAGGTGCCGGGCTTCTCCCCTTACCATAGCCTCCTCCTCGCCCTCTTTTTGGTGGGGCTTTTTTCCTACTTGGCCCTGGGCTACCGGGACTACCTGCGCCTGCCCCGGCCGGAAAGGGCCAAGGGGGGCAAGCTCTTGGACACGAGCGTTCTGGTGGACGGGCGCATCGCCGAGGTGGCGGCCACGGGGTTTTTGGAAGGGCCCCTCTATGTGCCCCACTTCGTGCTCAAAGAGCTGCAGCACTTCGCCGACAGCCAAGACCCCCTCAAGCGGGCCAAGGGAAGGCGGGGCCTCGAGGCCCTGGAAAAGCTCAAGGAGCACGTCCCCCTCGAGGTCCTAGAGGAAACCCCCAAGGGGGAAAGCGTGGACGAGAAGCTCCTCTTCCTGGCCCGGGACCTGGGGGCCGCCCTCGTGAGCAACGACCTCGCCCTCTTGCAGATGGCCCGCATCTACGGGGTAAAAGCCCTTTCCGTCCAGGCCCTGGCCCAGGCCCTAAGGCCCCAACTCCAGGTGGGGGACACCCTGAAGCTCCTGATCCTCAAGGAGGGGAAGGAGCCCCACCAGGGGGTGGGCTACCTGGAGGACGGCTCCATGGTGGTGGTGGACGGGGGGATCCGCTACCGGGGGCAGGAGATTGAGGTGGTGGTGACCCAGGCCATCCAGACCCAGGTGGGCCGCCTTTTCTTCGCCCGTCCCGCTCACCAGGCCTAGGAGTATAATGCCCCTCGGCCTTGGCCGGCCGAGGAGGTGGAGCTTGAACCTGCACGAGTATCAAGCCAAGGAAATCCTGGCCCGCTACGGGGTGCCGGTGCCGCCCGGCAAGGTGGCCTACACCCCAGACGAGGCGAAGCGCATCGCCGAGGAGTTCGGCAAGCGGGTGGTCATCAAGGCCCAGGTGCACGTGGGCGGGAGAGGCAAGGCGGGCGGGGTGAAGCTCGCCGACACCCCCCAGGAGGCCTACGAGAAGGCCCAGGCCATCCTGGGCATGAACATCAAGGGCCTCACGGTGAAAAAGGTCCTGGTGGCCGAGGCGGTGGACATCGCCAAGGAGTACTACGCCGGCCTCATCCTGGACCGGGCGCAGAAGCGGGTGGTCCTCATGCTCTCCAAGGAGGGGGGCGTGGACATTGAGGAGGTGGCGGCGGAACGCCCCGAGGCCATCCACAAGTTCTGGATTGACCCCCACAAGGGGTTCCGTCCCTTTGAGGCCCGGGAGATGGTGAAGCGGGCGGGCCTCGAGGGCAACCTCAACAAGCTAGCCCAGGTCCTGGTGGCCCTCTACCGCGCCTACGAGGGGGTGGACGCCTCCATCGCCGAGATCAACCCCCTGGTGGTGACCACGGACGGCCAGGTGGTGGCCGCCGACGCCAAGATCGTCCTGGACGATAACGCTCTCTTCCGCCACCCCGATTTGGCGGAGCTAAGGGAGATTGAGGCGGAACACCCCCTGGAAGTGGAGGCCAGCAACTACGGCTTCGCCTACGTGAAGCTTAACGGCAACATCGGCATCATTGGAAACGGGGCCGGGCTTGTGATGTACACCCTGGACCTGGTGAACCGGGTGGGGGGCAGGCCCGCCAACTTCCTGGACATCGGGGGCGGGGCCAAGGCCGAAGTGGTCTACAACGCCCTCAAGGTGGTCCTTAAAGACCCCGATGTGAAGGGGGTCTTTATCAACATCTTCGGCGGCATCACCCGGGCGGACGAGGTGGCCAAGGGGGTGATCCGGGCCCTGGAGGAAGGGCTTCTCACCAAACCGGTGGTCATGCGGGTGGCGGGCACCGCCGAGGAGGAGGCCAAGCGGCTTCTGGAAGGCAAGCCCATCTACATGTACCCCACGTCCATAGAAGCGGCTAAGGCCATCGTGGCCATGGTGGGAGGTGCGGCGTGATCCTGGTGAACCGCGAAACCCGGGTCCTGGTCAAAGGCATCACCGGCCGGGAAGGGCAGTTCCACACCAAGCAGATGCTGGACTACGGCACCAAGATCGTGGCCGGGGTCACCCCGGGGAAAGGGGGGACCGAGGTCTTCGGCCTACCCGTTTACGACACCGTGAAGGAGGCGGTGGCCCACCACGCCATAGACGCCTCCATCATCTTCGTGCCTGCCCCCATGGCGGCGGACGCCGCCTTGGAAGCGGCCCACGCCGGCATCCCCCTCATCGTCCTCATCACGGAGGGCATCCCCACCCTGGACATGGTGAAGGCGGTGGCGGAGATCAAGGCCCTGGGTAGCCGCCTCATCGGGGGGAACTGCCCGGGCATCATCAGCGCCGAGGAAACCAAGATCGGCATCATGCCGGGCCACGTGTTCAAACGGGGCAAGGTGGGGCTCATCAGCCGCTCGGGCACCCTCACCTACGAGGCGGCGGCCGCCCTATCCCAGGCGGGCATCGGCACCACCACCACCGTGGGCATCGGCGGCGACCCGGTCATCGGCACCACCTTCAAGGACCTTCTCCCCCTCTTCAACGAGGACCCCGAGACCGAGGCCGTGGTCCTCATCGGCGAGATCGGGGGCTCGGACGAGGAGGAGGCGGCGGCCTGGGTGAAGGAGAACATGAAAAAACCCGTGGTGGGCTTTATCGGCGGCCGCTCCGCCCCCAAGGGGAAGCGCATGGGCCACGCCGGGGCCATCATCATGGGGAACGTGGGCACCCCGGAGTCCAAGCTCAGGGCCTTCGCCGAGGCGGGCATCCCCGTGGCGGACACCATTGACGAGATTGTGGAGCTCGTGAAAAAGGCCCTGGGCTAAGGGGCCTAAGCCCCAGGGGGGCCCCGCTTGGGGCCCCCTTCACGTTCGGCCCGTGGCCTCCGCCATGGCCAAAAGCCTCTCCCCGTGCACCTCGCCCAGCTCCCCCGGCCGGAGCCGCCAGGCCCAGTTGCCGCTTGGCCTTCCCGGGTAGTTCATCCGCGCCTCGGACCCCAAAGCCAAAACGTCCTGCACGGGGTAGACGGCAAGCTGGGCCCGGGACATCATCCCGAGGCGCATAAGGGCCCAGGGCACCTCGGTTTCCTCCCTAAAGGTTATCCCCCAGTCCGCCAGATACCGCCCCATAAAGTCCCGCTCGTGGGGCGTGGCGGTGCGGTACCACCCCAGGGTGGTGTCGTTGTCGTGGGTGCCGGTGTAGACCACCACCCGCCCGTGCTCGGGGTAGTTGTGGGGGAGGAAAGGGTTTTCCATCCCGTCGTCAAAGGCGAACTGCAACACCTTCATCCCGGGCAGACCAAAGCGGTCCCGCAAGGCCTCCACCTCGGGGGTGATGAAGCCCAGGTCCTCCGCCAGGATGGGGACCCTTCCGAAGACCTCCCGGATGCGGGCGAAAAGCCTTTCCCCCGGGGCCTTGACCCAGCGCCCCTCCACCGCCGTGGGGCAGGAGGCGGGGATTTCCCAATAAGCCTCAAAGCCCCGGAAGTGGTCTATGCGCACCAGGTGGAAAAGCTCCAACGCCTTCCGCAAACGGGCGATCCAGAAGGAGAAGCCCTCCCGTTCCAAAACCTCCCAGCGGTAAAGGGGGTTGCCCCAGCGCTGCCCGGTTTCCGAGAAGTAGTCCGGGGGCACCCCTGCCACCACCGTGGGCTTCCCCGCCTCGTCCAGGTGGAACCACTCGGGGTGGGCCCAGACCTCGGCGGAGTCCTCGGCCACGAAGATGGGCATGTCCCCGATGAAGGCGATGCCCAAGGCCTCGGCCTCCTCCTTGAGGGCGCCCCACTGGCGGAAAAAGAGCCACTGGGTGAAGGCGTGGAAGGCGATTTCCTCCGCCAAGGAAGCTTCCGCCTCCCTAAGCGCCCGCTCCTCCCGCCTTCTCAGGGGGAGGGGCCAGGCGTTCCAAGGTAGGCCGCCGTGGTGGGCTTTGAGGGCCATGAAGAGGGCGTAGTCCCGGAGCCACCAGGCCTCCTCCTCCCGGAAGCGGGCGAAGTCCTCCCGCTCCTCCGGGGAGGCCTTTTGGCGGAAGCCTTGGAAGGCCGCCCGTAGGGCGGGCCACTTCCAGGCATAAAGGAGCCCGTAGTCCACCCTGCCCTCCGGGAAACCGGGGTCTTCCAGCCGGAGGAAGCCCCGCTCCGCCAGGGGCCTTAGGTCCACCAGGTAAGGGTTCCCGGCGAAGGCGCTAAAGGACTGGTAGGGGGAGTCGCCATAGCCCGTGGGGCCGAGGGGCAGAACCTGCCAGTAGCGGGCCCCGGCTCCCTTCAGGAAGCGGAGAAAGGCCCGGGCCTCTTCCCCCAACACCCCCACGCCCCAAGGGCCCGGAAGGCTCGTGGGGTGGAGGAGCAAACCGTAGGCGCGGGGTAGGTCCATGCCCCCAGTCTACCCCCTACGTGGAAAGGCTTCCAGCCCCCCTAACCCACCTTGTTGCCCTTCTCGTCGTAGGTGTAAAAGCCCCGGCCCGCCTTGCGCCCCAAAAGCCCCGCCTGCACCATGCGGCGAAGGAGGGGCGAGGGGCGGTACTTGTCGTCTCCGAAGCCCTTATGGAGCACTTCCATGATGGCCAGGCAGGTGTCCAGGCCGATGAAGTCGGCAAGCTCCAGGGGCCCCATGGGGTGGTTCATCCCAAGGCGCATGATCCCGTCAATGGCCTCCTTGCTGGCCACCCCTTCCCGCAAGGCCTCTATGGCCTCGTTGATCATGGGCATGAGGAGGCGGTTGGAGATGAAGCCCGGGTAGTCCTGCACCTCCAAGGGGGTCTTCCCCATGCGCTTCGCCACCGCCACCACCACGTCCCGGGTTTCCGGGGCGGTGAGCTCCCCCCGGATCACCTCCACGAGCTGCATGAGGGGCACGGGGTTGAAGAAGTGCATGCCGATGAACCGCTCGGGCCGCCCGGAATAGCGGGCCAAGGCGGTGATGGGGATGGAGCTCGTGTTGCTGGCCAGGATGGCCTCGGGCTTGGCCAAGGTGGAGAGGCGCTCAAAGAGCCGCCGCTTCTCCCCTTCGTCCTCCACGATGGCCTCCACGATGAGGTCGGCCTCCTCGAGGGCCTCGAGGGCAAGGCTTGTCCGGATGCGGCCAAGGGTCTCCTCGTAGGCCTCCTGACTGAGGCGCCCCTTTTCCAAAAACTTCCCCAAGGAGCGGCGGATGGCGGCTAAGCCCCGTTCCAAGAAGCCCTCCGCCACGTCCACCAGCACCACCTCGTACCCCGCCTGGGCCGCCACCTGGGCGATGCCGCTTCCCATCTGGCCCGCCCCCACCACGCCGATGGTCTTCACCTCCATAGGCCACCTCTCGGGGGCTATTTTACGCCCCGGAGGTTCACCAAGAGGACGCCCAAAAGGGCAAGCCCCCCGCCCACCAGGGAAAGGGGGGAAGGCACCTCGCCAAGCCAGAGGTAGGCGATGAGGAGGGCCAAGAGGGGGGAGAGGTAGAGGAAGGAGGAGAGCCTCGAGGCCGGCGTACGGGAAAGGGCGTAGGTCCAGGTGAGGTAGGCCAAGGCCCCGGGAAACACCCCCAGGTACAAGGCGGCCCAAAGGGCCGGCCTGGGCGCTTCCCTTAGGGCCTCGCCCAACCCCGGGAGGAAGGCCAAAAGGGGCAGGGTGCCCAGGACCAAGGTGTAGACCGTCATCTCCTCGCTCCGGTAGCGGGCGAAGAGGGGCTTTTGCAGGACGAAGTAGAAGGAGGTGGCCAGGGCGGAAAGCAGGATGAGGAACGCCCCCGGGCTGAAGGCCACCCCACCCCCCTCCCCTAAGGCGATGAGGCCCGAGCCCAGAAGGGCTAGGCCCAAGCCCAAGACCCCGAGGGGCCTGAGCCTTTCCCCCAGGAAGAAGTAGGAGAGGATGGCGGTGAAGACCGGCCCGGTGGCGATGAGGAGGCTCGCCGCCCCGGCGCTCACCGTGAGCTCCCCGTAGACCAAGGCGGTGTGGTAAAGGGTGATGCCCAGGAAACCCAGGAGGAAAAGCCGGGGCAGGTCCTCCCGCCTGGGCGGGCGTAGGCCCCGGAGGCGGGCGTACAAGAGGAGCACGCCCCCCGCCACGAGGAAGCGGAGGAGCACGAGGTGCCCCGGGGCGAAGCCCTGAAGCCCGGCCCGGATGCCGGCGAAGGCGCTCGCCCAAAAGAGGATGGTGAGAAGCGCCGCCCCTAAGGCCCTAGGCTCCATGGGGCACGACCAGATAGTAGAGGCCCCGGTCCAAGAGCCCCTCCTCCAAGAGGGCGTTCACCTCCCTAGCGGATACCCGGCCAATCCGCTCCTTGAGCTCCCCCAGGGAGAGGTAGCGGCCGGTGTAGAGGTACTCCATCCCCAGGTGGAAGAGCCGGCCCATGGGGGTCTCCCCGGCGAAGACCAAGGCGGTGGCCAAGGGGGTCTTGGTCCTTTCCACCTCCTCCTCCCCCACCCCTTCCCGCCGCAGACGGGAAAGCTCCTCCTCTAGGGCCGCGAGGACGCTTTCCTTGTTCTCGGGGTCCGCCTGCACGTAGGCGTGGAAGAAGCCCGCCCTATCCGCCTCCTCGTGGCCGAAGGAGGCCACCTCCGCCAAGCCCCGGTCCACCAAGGCAAAGTGCAGCCTCCCCGAGCCCTCCTCCCCCAAGAGATGGGCCAGGACCTGGGCGGCAAAGCGGCTTTCCTCCTGGTAGGCCACCCCGGGGAATAGCCCCACCAGGTAAAGCGCCCGGGCCTTCTCGTAGGGGCGCTCCTCCACGCCCAAGGCCGGGCTAAGGGGAGGGTAGGTCCTTTCCGCCTCGCCTTGGGGCCAGTCCGCCGTGAGGGCCTCCGCCTCCTCCAGAAGCCTCGCAAAGTCCACCCTGCCCGTGGCGGCCAGAACCATGTTCTTGGGAAGGTAGCGCCTTTGGTGGTAGGCGGCCATCTGGTCCCGGGTGAGGGCGGTGATGCTCTCCACCGTGCCCAAGACGCTATTCCCCAAGGGGTGGCCCTGGAAGAAGCGGGCCCGGGCCCAGTCGTAGGCCATGAACCCGGGGCGGTCCTGGTAGCGGGCGATCTCCTCCAGGATGACCTTCATCTCCGTGTCAAAGTCCTCCTGGCGGAGGGCGGGCCGCAGGAGCTTGGAGAAGAGGGCAAGAAGCTCAAAGGCGAACTCCGGCAACACCGCCCCGTAGTAGACCGTGGCCTCCTCCGAGGTGAAGGCGTTGTACTGGGCCCCCAGGCGGTCAAAGGCCAGGTTCACGGAAAGGGCGTCCATCCCCTCGGGCCCCTTGAAGACCATGTGCTCCAGGAAGTGGCTGACCCCGCTTTCCTCCTCCCGCTCGTCCCGGGCCCCCGTCCTCACGAAGTAGCCCAAGGCCACGCTGCGGGCCTCGGGCAGGACTTCGGCGATGACCTTAAGGCCGTTCTTTAGCTCCGCTTCACGAAACATGGCTCACCTCCCCCAGGAGCCCCACCCAAGGGTTCCGGTAGGGGTGCTCCCGCAAGAAGCGGTTCACCGCCTCGAGGCCCGTCCCAGCGATGGCCGCCTCAATCTCCGCCAGGGGGCGCACCCGCCCCAGGTAGAAGAGGTCCCGGGCCATGGAGGCGGCCCGGCTCCGGATGGACTCGTCCGCCAGGACCAAGGCGGTCTTCAGGCCCACCTTGGCCCGGGCGAGCTCCTCCTCCTCCACGCCTTCCTGTAGGCGCTCCATCTCCCTTAGCATCACCGCCAGGGTCTCCCCCGCCCTCTCCTTGCTGGTCCCGGCGTAGGCCATGAGGAGGCCCTGGCCCCTCACCCCGGCGGGGAAGGCGGAGACGGCGTAGACCAGGCCCCGCTTCTCCCGCACCTCCGTGAAGAGGCGGCTAGCCATGCCCCCCGAGAGGACCTCCAGGGCGAGCCTCGCCGCGTAGAAGTTGGGGTCTTCCGGCCCCACGTCGGGGTAGGCCAAGCCGATCTGCACCTGGGCCGTGGGCCTGTCCAGGGCGAAGCGGTGGGGCTCGGAGAGCCTGGGGGTAGGGTAAAAGGCCTCCTCCCCCTCCCAGGCCAAAAGGGGCTCGAGGGCCGCCAAGAGCCTCTCCCAGGAAACCCCCCCCGCCACCGCCAGGATGGCCCCCTTGGGGGTGTAGCGCCTACGGAAGTCCTCCCGCACCGCCTCGGGGCTCGCCCCCTTCAGGCTCTCCTCCTCCCCCAAGGGGTCGCGCCCGTGGGGGGAGAGGAAGACGTGGCGGCGAAGCTCGGAGAAGAGCTTCCGCGCCGGTTGGTCCTCCTGGGAAAGGAGGGCCTGAAGGGCCACGCTCCGCACCGCCTCAAACCCCTCCTCGGGGAGGCGGGGGCGGGTGAGGAGGAGGGCGTAGAGGCGGAAGACCTCCTCCAGCACCTCGGGCAGGAAGGCGGCGGCGAAGGCGGTGTACTCTAGCCCCGCCCCGCTACTCCGCCGCACCCCCAAGGCGTCCAGCGCCTCCGCCAGGCCCCGGGCGTCCAGCTCCCCTGCCCCTTTCCAAAGCCACCCCTCCAGGAGGGTGCTCGCCCCCAAAAGCCCCTCGGGCTCGTTCACCGCCCCGGCGGGGACCAAAAGTTGGAAGGCCACCCCTGGGTAGTCCCTTTCCTCCAGGGCCAGGAGGAGGCCATTCGGCAGTCGCTCCACGCGGCTCACAGGCCTAAGGGTATCATGGGGAGCGTGAGGGAAGGGGAACTTAAGGAAAGGCTTCTCAGGCCCCTTCTTCGCGAGCTCAAGGACGGGGCCCAGGACCGGGTGGTGGTGGGGGGCCTGGAGAGCCTGATAGCGAACCTGGCCCGGCCCTTCCCCGAGGTCCAGCGGCTCTTCCAGGGCTACGGGGCCAAAACCCCGGAAGCGCGGAAAGAGGTCTTGGAAGCCGCCATCCGCCTTCTCCAGGACGGCCTTTCCCAGGAGAAGCCCACGCCTCCCCCTTCCCGCCTGGGCCTCGAGGAGCCCGCCCACCGCCTCGCCCCCCCGCAAAGCCGCAAGAAGCTCTCCGAGCTCGGCCTCCACGCGGTGCGGGACGTCCTCCAGTACTACCCCCGCCGCTACGAGGACCGCCGCACCCTCCCCGGGGTGCGCTTTCTGGAGGACGGCAAGAAGGCCACCTTGCAGGTGAAGGTGCTTAGCAAGGAGCTCATCAAGACCCCCAAGAAGGGCATGCAGGTGGTGCAGGTGAAGGCCCAGGACGCCTGGGGCTTCCGCCTCACCCTGGTCTGGTTCAATCAGCCCTGGGTCCTCTCCCAAATAGAGGAAGGCACCACCCTGATCGTCACGGGCCGTGTGCAACGGCGGGGAGGCGTGCAGCTTTTCGTGGAGCACTTTGAGGACGAGGGCACCGAGTCCCTCTCCACCGGGCGCATCGTCCCCATCTACCCCGCCAAGGAGGGGATCAGCCAGGCCTTCCTCCGGCGCACGGTCCACCGGGCCCTGGAACTTGCCCTGCCCCTTCCAGACCCTTTGGGGCCCTACCGGGAGGCGGAGGGCCTAGAGGACTACAGCAAAGCCCTCAAAAACATCCACTTCCCCGAGGACGAGGAGGCCCTTAAGCGGGCCCTCCTGCGGCTCAAGTTTGACGAGTACCTCCTTTTGGAACTGAAGGCCCTTTTGGACGCCGGGGGAATGGTCCTGGGCCGGAGCTTCCGGGTGGAGGAGGCCTGGGTGGAAACCTTCAAGAAGGCCCTCCCCTTCCCCCTCACCCGGGCCCAAGAAAGGGTCATGGGGGAGATCGCCGAGGACATGCAAAGCCCGAGGCAGATGGCCCGCCTCCTCCAGGGGGACGTGGGCTCGGGGAAGACGGTGGTGGCGGCCTTCGCCCTCTTTTTGGCGGCGCAAAACGGGGCCCAAGGGGCCCTCATGGCCCCCACGGAGATCCTGGCCCGGCAGCACTTCCAAAACCTCACCCGCTACCTCTTCCCCTTGGGGGTGCGGGTGGAGCTCCTTCTGGGCTCCATGAGCCCCAAGGAGAAGGAGGCGGCCATCGGGCGCCTGGCGGCGGGGGAGGCCCAGGTGGCCGTGGGCACCCACGCCCTCATCCAGGAGGGGGTGGCCTTCCGGGACCTTGGCCTCGCCGTGGTGGACGAGGAGCACCGCTTCGGCGTCCTCCAACGGCGGGCCCTCCTCAAGATGGCCCGGGTGCCCCCCGACGTCCTGGTCATGTCCGCAACCCCCATCCCCCGCTCCCTGGCCCTCACCCTCTACGGGGACCTGGAGGTGAGCGTCCTGGACGAGATGCCCCCGGGCCGCACCCCGGTAAAGACCAAGGTCCTCCCCCACCGCCTCCGCCTCCAGGCCTACGCCTTCGCCCGGGAGGAGGTGCGAAAGGGCCACCAGGTCTTTGTGGTAGCCCCGGCCATTGAGGAGAACGAGGAACTGGACCTGAAGGCGGCGAAAACCCTCTACGAGGAGCTCAAAGCCCTCCTCCCCGAGGTGCGCATGGCCCTCCTCCACGGCAAGATGCCCGCCCGGGAGAAGGAGGAGGTGATGGAGGCCTTCCGCCAGGGGGCCTTTGACCTCCTGGTATCCACCACGGTGATTGAGGTGGGGGTGGACATCCCCAAGGCCACCCTCATCATCGTGGAGAACGCCGAGCGCTTCGGCCTGGCGCAACTCCACCAGCTAAGGGGCCGAGTAGGCCGGGGGGGATTACCGGGCTACGCCATCTTCCTGGCGGGGGAGGCGAGCCAGAAGACCCTGAAGCGGCTTCGGGTCTTGGAGGAGTCCACCGATGGCTTCTACATCGCCGAGATGGACCTGAAGCTAAGGGGCCCGGGGGAGCTTAGGGGCACGCGGCAGTCGGGCTACCCCGAGCTCAAGCTCGGCGACCTGGCGGAGGACACGGGGATCATTGAGCGGGCCCGGGCCCTGGCCAAGCGGATCCTCGAGGCCGACCCGGACCTCTCCCGGCCCGAGCACCAGGCCCTGAAGGAGGAGCTCAGGGCCCAGGCGGCGCGCATCGGCTTTAGGGAAGTGATCTGATGCGGGCCCTCCCCCACCCCCTCCTCCCCGCCTTCGCCTCGGAAGGGGGGGTGCTCCGGGCCAAGGCCCTCAGGGACTACCTCCTGGCCCTCGGGGAAACCTACGCCCGCTACGCCCCCCTGCCCCAGGTGACCCTCTACGTCCTCTCGGAAAAGGACTGGCGGGCCCGGGTTCCCTACCCCTATGGCCTCCCCTTCCAGCATGCGGGAAAGGAGGGGCTCGCCCTCTATGCGCCCTTGACCTACCCGGAAAGGCTCCTCCACCGCCTGCGGGAAGCCCTCTTGCCCTTGGGCCCCCCGCCCGGGGAGATCCCCGCCTTCTTGGACCTCAACCTGGGGCACGAGTACGCCCACGCCGTGCAGGTGGCCTGGCGGCTCCGCACCGGGGCCAGGTGGCTGGACGAGTTCTTCGCCAACTACCTCTTCCTCCTGGCCCTGAAGGAGGCCTGGCCCCACCTGGCGGAAAACCTCCTCGCCTGGTGCCGCTACCTCGCCCGCCTGGCACCCCCCAAAACGAGCCTTTCCGCCTACGAGAGAAGGCGGGGGGGGTTGGCGGGGGCGCTTTGGTTCCAGGCCCAGTTCACCCTAAAGGCGGAAGCGCTCCTCCGGGAAGACGGCGACCGGCTCCTCAAAACCTTTTTGGCGGCGGCCCCCCTGGACCGGAGGAAGGGCCACCGCCTCCTTTTGGCGCTCTACCCCGGGCTAAAGGACTGGTTCGCCGGCTTCGGCCTCAAGGCCGCACCCGAGGGGACGCCTTCCCCTCCGCCAACCCCCTAAGCCAGTCCAGGAAGCTCACCTCCCCCACCTTCAAGGTGTAGAGCTCGGGCCTCGGCAGGATGCAGTGCTGGCCCCCCGGGGCCAGGTAGAAGGTGTAGTTCTCCGCCTGGGCCGGACGGAGCACCGCCTCCTGGGCTTTCAGGGCCCATTCCCGGGCGGTGGCCTCGGAGGGGGTGGCCTCGCCCTTCATGAGGGCGTAGAAGAAGATCTGCGTACCGTCCAGGACGGCGGTGTACTGGGCGATGACCGCCTTCGGGTAGGCCCGGGCCAAGGCCAGGTAGATCTCCGCAACCTCGGGGTTCGGGGCGAGGCCGGGGAGCTCGGGCAACCGGGGGTTCCAGCGGGCGAACCCCGGGAAGCCCTCCGTGCGCACCCCCACCCCGGCGTCCCCGCAGACCGCCACCTGGGCGTTTTTATAGGTGGCAAGCACCTTGTCCGCCCAGAAGACCGCCCCGTAGGCCCCGGCGCTACACCCGGTCACGAAGACCCGCTCCGGGTTGGTGTGGTTCTTGAAAAGGTACTCCAGCACCGCCTGCACGTTCCGCGCCCCCTGGTGGTGCACCCGGTAGCCCCCGTAGTCCACCGTGGCCCTGCCCACGTGGAGGTCCCCGGTGCAGTAGGGGACGAAGACGTGGGTCCAGCCGTAGAAGGGGTTCGCCACGCTCAGGCGGTTATAGATGCCCTGGGCGAGGGCGAGCTCTTGCGTGTCCACCCGCTTGCGGTAGGTGCGGCTTTCCGGGCCGCAGGTGGCGGCGTCCCAGCAGGCCCCGCCCCCTTGAAAGTCCAAGACCACCTTCTTCGGGTCCCCCGGGCTCACGTAAAAGCGGTAGGGGGAGCCGTCGGCGCAAACCCCGCCCGGCACCTCCACCGCCTGCCAGAGGGCAAGCCCCTGGGCCAAGGCCAAACCCAAAAGCCAAAGGAGGGCTAGAAGCCGCTTCATTTCCACCTCCGCCCCCAGTCTAAAAGAGGGTTTGGACCGAGTCAAGAAAAGGCGGCCCCAAGGCCGCCCCTAAGGACCCCTCTCCCTAAAAGACCGCCTTGCGCAGGATGTCGCTCACGGAAACGATCCCAAGGACCTCGCCCTGGATCACCGGGGCGCGGCGGATGCCGGTGTTGGCGAAAAGCCGGGCCACGTACTCCACCCCCAGGTCGGGGTTCACCGTAATCACCGGTTTGGTCATGATCTCGTGCACCTGGACCGTGGAGGGGTCCTTGCCGTAGGCGATGACCTTGTAGACGATGTCCGTCTCGGTGACGATGCCGTAGGCGTCCTCCTCGTTCCGGCGGTCCACGATAAGGGCGCGGAGGCCCGTTTCCTTCATGAGGTTGATGGCCTCCTTCACCGTGGCCGAACCTTGGATCATCACCACCTCGGTGGACATGATGTCCTTGGCCTTTTTCACGGGACACCTCCTTGCCCGAACCTCGGGGAAGGCTTTCCGGGCACCCTCAAGGTACCCAAAGGGGTATGCCCTTGGCCAGGGACATCCGTCCCCTAGACCCACTCCACCCGGCTACCCGAGGGGTGCTTGCGCACGCGGAGCCTAGCGGGAAGCCTTTCCGCCAAGGCCTCCACGTGGGTCACCACGCCCACGAGCCTGCCCCGGGTGGGAAGGCTTTCCAATACCCCGGCCACCACCTCGAGGGTCTCCGGGTCCAGGGTGCCGAAACCCTCGTCCAAAAAGAGCGCCCCCAAACGGCCCCGGGAAAGCTCCTCGGAAAGGGCCAGGGCCAAGGAGAGGCTTGCGAGGAAGCTCTCCCCCCCGGAAAGGGTCTTCACCGGGCGGCGGGCCTCGGTCCAGAGGTCGTACACCTCGTACTCGTCCTCCTTGGCGAGGAGCCGGTACCGCCCGCCCGAAAGGGTGACGAGGAGGGCGTCGGCCCGCTCCACCAGGCTTTGTTGCCTGAGGCCCAGGAGATAGGCGGGGAATTGGTTGTCCTGGAGGTCGCGGGCGAGCTTGTCCCACAGGTCCACCTCCCGCACCACCTGCGCCAGCCGGCCCTCCAGCTCCCGGCGCTTTTGCAGATTTTCCCGCAGGGTCTTCGCCCGGTCCCGCAGAACGGCCATCCTTTCCCCCAGCTCCCGAAGCCCCTCGTGGGTCCGGTTGAGGGCCTCCTGGGCCTTCCCAAGGCGAGCCCTCGCCTCCTCCAAGGGGATCTCGGGTAAAGGGGGCAGGGCGCGCCAACGGGCCTCCACCTCGGCGAGCTCCTTTTCGTGGCCCTGAAGGCGGCTTCTCAAGGCCGCCTCCTCCTCAGGGGAAAGGTGGAACCGCTTCGCCTCTTCCTCGGGCAAAAGCCCTTGGAGGGAAGCCTCCGCCTCGGCGAGGGCTTTCCTTTGCTCCTCCTTCTTGGCCCGCAAGGCGGAAAGGGTTCGGAGGGTCTCCTCCACCTTTTGGGAAAGCGCCCGGTCCTTCTTCTCCTTTTCTTCTAGCGCCTTCACCTCATCGGCGAGGGCCCGCAGGTGGGCCTCCACCCCCAGGCCCCGGGTGGCCTCCTGGAGGTGGCGGTGTAGCCCGGCCCCCAAGGCGGCCTTCTCCTCCCGAAGGGCAGCCAGGGCGGACTGGGCCTCGGCGAGGAGGGCCTCCGCCTCCCCTTCCCGGCCTTGGCGGAGGCGGGATTCCTCTTGCCTTAGCTCCCTCACCGCCGTCTCCTTGGACTTTAGCTCTCCTCTAAGTTCCTGGTAGCGGCCCCGCAGGTCCTCCAGGTCCCTTTGCGCTTCTAGATGGGCCTGCCTGAGGGCCTCGAGGTCCCCGGGCTTGGGCTCCACCCCTAGGGCCTTTAGGGCTTTCTCCTTTTCGGAAACATCCCGCTCTAGGCTTCCAAGCGTCCGCAAGACCTCGTTTAAGGCCTTCTCCAAGGCGTTTCGCCTTCCCGAAAGGTCCAGACCCTCAGGCCTTGGGGGCAGGGCGTGGACCACGCCGCCACAAAGGGGACAGGGCTTTCCCGGCTCCAGAAGGTCGTGGTAGGCCAATAGCCCCTGCCGCCTCTCCGCCTCCTTGAGCTTGGCAAGCTCCCCTTCCAAACGGGCCTTCTCCTGAAGGAGGCGGCCTAGTTCCCCTTGGAGGGCCACAAGCTCCTCCCTTAGGGCGTGGGCCTCCGCCCCCTTTAGGGCCTCCTCCAGGGCGGAAACTTCCTCCCGTTTGGCCTTGCCCTGGGCCTCCACCGCCTTCAGTTCCTCCTTGAGCCTATCCAAGGCCGCCTCTGCATCCCGAAGCGCCTGCTCGGCCCTGGCCCAGGCCTCGAGGGCGCGCACCTCCTCTTCCAGAAGGGGCTCCTTTTCCAAAAGGGCCTCCAGGGCCTTGGGGTCTAGGCGCGGCTTGGGGTGCTCCCTAACGCCCACCCGCCGCCAAAGAGCCTCTTGGGCCCTCAACCCCTGGGCCTCCAGGAGGGCCTCCCGGGCCTTTCTCAGGGCCTCGGGGTCAAAGGCAAGGAGCTTCCGCTCTTCCTCCAAGCGGGCCAGTTCCCTTTCCCACTCCCCAAGCTTCGCCTCCGTGCCCCTAAGGGCCGCCTCCTTTTCCCGATACGCCTGCCAAAGGGGAAGGGCCCGCGCCGCCTCCTCCGCCCGGGCCAAGCGCTCCCGCAGGGCCTCCATGGCGGGGGCTTCCGCCTGCAGGCGGGCTCGCCTCGCCTCCAGGGCCTGGCGCTCCTCCAGGTCCTGGACTAGCTTCTCCCACTTCTTGACCTCCCCCTCGAGCCGGGCCTTTTCCCCCTCCAGCGCCGCAGCCTCCTCTTGGGCCCTTTCCAGTTCGGCCTCCAAGGCCTCCAAGGCCTCCGGGGTAGCCCCCTCCAAGCCGGCAAGCTCCCCCTCCAGGCGCCCCTTCTCCTCCAAGAGGGCGCTTCGCCGCTCGGACGCCCTCTCCCGGGCCTTCCTTAAGCGGGTGAGCTCAAAGAGGTCAAAAAGGATCTGGCGCCTTTCCTTCGCCTCCCCCTTCATGAAGCGGTCAAACTCCCCCTGGGGCAGGAGGAGGGCGCGGGTGAAGGCCTCGTAGGAGAGGCCCAGGAGGTCCGCAATCCCCTGGTTGAGCCGGTCCAGGGTTTCCAAAGGCACCAGGCGCTCGCCCCAGGCCCCCAGCTCAAAAAGCCGCCCTTCGCCCCTCTTGCCCCTCACCCGTTCCACCCGGTACACCCTCTCCCCCACCTGGAAGGTGAGGCGCACCCGGGCCTCTCCCAAAGCGGGGTGCACCAGGTTGGCCACCTCCCGGCCCACCCGGGGCACGCGGCCATAGAGGGCGAAGGCGATGGCGTCCAAAAGGGTGCTCTTGCCGCTCCCCGTGGGCCCGGTGATGGCGAAAAGCTCCACGTCGGAGAAGTCCACCTCCTGGCGTTCCCGGTAGGGGCCGAACCCCTCAAGCTCCAGGCGCAAGGGCCGCAAGCTCCACCTCCATCAGGACCTGCTTCAAGCCTCCCACAAGGGCTTCCTCTTTGCGCCCCTTCTCCTCCAGGTAGCGGGCGTACGCCTCCAGAAGGCCAAGCTCCGCCCCTCCCTGGCCCTGGACCTCCTCGGACAAGGCCCCGGCGGTCTCCACGGCGAGGAGGTTGGGCATGGCCTGGAAAAGCCGCTCCTTCACCGCCGGGGAAAGCCTCCCCTCTATGACGAGCCGCACGTAGCCGGGGAAGCCCTTGATTTCCTCTAGCCGCCCATCCAAGGCCTCGGGGGCCAGGCGGTAGGTCCTTAACGGCTTGCCCCAGCGCTCCCGGATGGGATGGATTTGGGCCGGGCCCGAAGGGGGAAGCTCCACCAGAAGGGCTCCCCGCTCCGCCTCCTCCCCCTCGCCAAAGTCCAGTTGGATGAGGCTTCCCGAATACCAGGCCAAGGGGGCCTCGGAAACCTGCTGCTGGCGGTGGAGGTGGCCCAAGGCCACGTACCGGGCGGCGGTGGGCAGGGCGGAAACGGGCACGGCGTAGCTCTCTGAGAGGTGGAAGGCGAACTCCCCTCCCCCGGGCCTCGCCCCCTCCACGGCGAAGTGCCCCAGCATGAGGGGGCTCGCCAGGTTATCCAGGATGCGGCGCATGTTCTCGGCGTAGGTGCGGTGGCGCTCCTCCGCTTCCTGCCAAAGCCTTTTCATGAGCACCCTTTCGGAAACGAAGGGGAGGAGGGCCGCCCTTACGCCCTTCACCTCCACCACGCCGCCCTCCTCGCGAAAAAGGGGCCGGCCCCGCACCGTGGCCCCGGCCAGGGCGAGGAGGGGGGAGAGGGCCTCGAGGCGCTCCTTGGGGTCGTGGTTCCCGGCGATGACCAGGGCGGGTACCCCAAGCTCGCGAAGCCTTAGGAAAAACTCCACCGCCAAAGCCTCGGCCTCGGCGGAAACCTGGGGCCGGTCAAAGAGGTCCCCCGCCACCACCACCAGGTCCACCCCCTCGCTTTTGACGATGGAAAGAAGCGCCTCCAGGGCTTCGCCGATCTCCGGGGTGCGGTCCACACCTTTTAATAGCTTTCCCAAATGCCAGTCCGCCGTGTGAAGGAGGCGCATCGCCCCCATTATGCCCTAGTGGGGGTGGGCGTGGTCCGGCGGCCCGCCCCGCCCCCCGCGGAAGGCCAAGGCCGCCACCCAGGTGGTGAGGGGCACGGCGAGGAGAAGCCCCAACGAGCCCAAGACCATGCTGGCGAGCTCGGCGGCGAAGGGCTCGGTGTTGAGGAGGAAGCGCAAGGGGGTGGGGTCCTTGGTGAGGAGGAGGAAAAGGGGCAAGGAACCGGCGGCGTAGGCCAGGACCAGGGTGTTCACCAGGCTCCCGATGTGGTCGTACCCCACCTCCATCCCCCGGCGGTAGAGCTCCCAAAGCCCCAGGTGGGGATTGGCGTGGCTTAGGGCCTGGACCACCGCCGCCTGGGTGACGGTGACGTCCGTGAGGGCCCCCAAGGCCCCCACCACCACCCCCGCCAGGTACAGGGACACGAGGTCCACCCCACCCCACTGCCGGAGGAGAAGCGCCTCCTCGGAGGCGAGGCCCGTGAAGCCCATGGCCCGGGTGAAAAAAAGGGCTAAGAGGAGGACGAAGGCCACGGAGAGCAGGGTCCCGAGGAGGGCCGCCGTGGTCTTGCGGTTCACCCCGTGCACCAGGTAAAGGGTGAGGAAGAGCACGCCCACGCTCCCCAAGAAGGCGTAGAGAAGGGGGTTTCCCCCCGAGGCCACCCGGGGCACCACGAAGTAGACCACCACCAGAAGGCTCATGAAGGTGCCCAAAAGCCCCCTAAACCCCTTTCCCCGCCCGAGGAGGAGGGCAAAAAGGGCGAAGAGGCCGAGGAGAAGGAAAAGGTGGGGAAACCGGTCGGGCTCGGTGACGTAAAGCCTTCCCCCCTCGCGGTAGAGGACCACCCGCTCCCCCACCCGGAAGCCGCCCCCGTCGGCGGGAAGGAGGGCCTCCTGGACCCCTTCCGCCACCCGCACCTGGGCCACGCCCCGCGCCGGGTCCAGGGCCAGGATCTGCCCCAAAAGGTAGCCTCCTTCCCCCGCGGCCCAAGCGGAAAGGAGGAGAAAAAGGAAAAGCCCTTGCCACATGCCCCCACTCTAGCCCGGGAAGATGAAAGGAGCTTCTCAGATTGTATGCTAAGGGGCATGGAGCGGGCCACCAAGCAACGGCGGGCCATCCGGGAGGCCTTCTTGGAGGCGAAAAGGCCCCTCTCCCCCCAGGAGGTCCTGGCCCTGGCCCGGAAGAAGGTGCCCTCCCTGGGCCTCGCCACCGTCTACCGCAACCTCAAGGCCCTGGTGGAGGAAGGCTTCCTCACCCCCGTGGCCCTGCCGGGCGAGCCCCCCCGGTACGAGCCCGCCGGCCTGGAGCACCACCACCACTTCTTCTGCCGGCGGTGCGGCCGGGTGTTTGAGCTTTTGGGGTGCGAGCTCGCCCTAACCCACCTCCCCCCCGGCTTCCAGGCCGAGGACCACGAGGTCACGGTCTATGGCCGTTGCCCGGAGTGCGCCTTATAATCGTCCCGATGGCCAAGCGGAAGCCCGCCAAGGCTAGCCGTGGGTACGAGCGGGAGGGTTACGTCGCCCTTCTCGGGGCCCTGGCCATCTTCCTCTCCTCCCCCTTCCTCCCCCTGGACACCGGAGCCCTCGGCGAGGCCTTGGGCGCCTTCTACCGGGCGGTGGGCCTGCCCGGCTACCTCCTTCCCCCAAGCCTTTTCCTCCTGGCGGTGGCCCTGTACCGGCAAAAGCCCCTCAAGCCCCTCCTCCGCCACCTCCTTTTCGCCTACCTCCTCGCCTTTAGCCTCCTCCCCCTGGCGGGGCCCTTGGCGGGGGAATGGGGCCAAGGGTTTAGGCGCCTTTTGGAGGAACGGGCGGGGGCCTTGGGCCTCCTGGCGCCCCTCCTCCTCGGGAGCCTGGTCCTGGACCTTTGGCGTTCCCGCCCCCCCTTCTCCCTCCTCCTTTTGGGGATGCGGAAGGGGGTGGAGGGGGTGCGGCGGACGCGGCAGGCGCTAAAAGCCCTCCTCTTGCGGCAGAGAATCCGGGCCTTAGCCCGGCTCTACCCCGAGCACGCCGCCCTCCATGCCCTGGCCAAAAGCCTCGCCCCCGAGGAACTCCCCGAGGTGGAAGGGGCCTTGCGAAGGTTTTTGGAGGAACGGGTAGCGGAGCTTAGGCGCCAAATGGAAGCGGACCAAAGGCCCCTCGAGCCCAGGCTCCTCGCCCTGGAGGGCGCCCTCAAGGCCCCCATCCCGGGGGAAGGGCCCTTGCGGGAGGCCCTGGAGGAGCGGCGCGCCGCCTTATACCTGGAGGTCCAGGCCCTAAAGGCGCGGCTTAAAGCCCTGCAAACCCTTCCCCGGCTAACCCCTTCCCTTAGGGGCCTCCTCCTGGGCCGCAAACTGCGGGAAGAGCGGCGGGGGCGCTGGGAGGAGGTGGCGGGGCTCCTCGAGGACCTGGAGGCCCGCCAGGAGGAGCTATCCCGCTGGCTCCCCTTCCTCACCCTTGGGCCCGAGGCGGAGAAGGAGGCCCTCAAGGCCCTCCTCACCGGCAACCCCCCACCCTCGCCTTCGGAGGCCAAGGAAGCCCCCAGGGCGGAGCCCGAACCCGAGCCCTTTGACCTGGACCTGGTCTTCCCCGAACCCACCCCGCCCCCCAAAGACCCCCCCCGCCCCCAAGGGGAGGTCCGGGTGGCGGTGGCGCCGAGCACCGCCCTCACCCTGCCCACCCCCGGGCTCCTTGACCCCCCCGAGCCCAAGGGCCACCTCCGCGCCCTGGAGGAGGAGGCGGAAAGGCTCAAGGGGGCCATCGCCGAAACCCTCAAGCAGTTCGGCGTGCAGGCGGAGGTGGTGGGCCACGCCCGGGGGCCCTCGGTCACCCGCTACGAGCTCCTCCCCGCCCCCGGGGAGAAGATCAGCCGCATCCAAAGCCTGCAAAACGACCTGGCCCGGGCCTTGGCGGTGGGGGCGGTGCGCATTGAGGCCCCCATCCCCGGGAAGCACACCGTGGGCCTGGAGGTGCCGAACCCCAAGCGGGAGCTGGTGCGCTTCTCCGAGGCGGTGCTCTCCCCAAGCTTCCAAAACGCCAAGGCCCTCCTGCCCCTGGTCCTGGGCAAAAGCATTGAGGGGGAGATCTGGGTAAGGGACCTGGCCAAGATGCCCCACCTCCTCATCGCCGGGTCCACGGGAAGCGGGAAGAGCGTGGCCATCAACGTCCTCATCGCAAGCCTCCTCTTCAAACACCTCCCCACCCACCTGCGCCTCCTCCTCATTGACCCCAAGATGGTGGAGCTCACCCCCTACGAGGGCATCCCCCACCTGGTGCGCCCCGTGGTGACGAGCCCCGAGGAGGCCGCCGGGGTCCTGCAAGGGGCGGTGGCCCACATGGAAAGGCGCTACCGCCTCATGAGCCAGGTGGGGGCCAGGAACCTGGAGCAGTACAACGCCAAGATGGAGAAGGAGGGGGGCGAAACCCTGCCCTACCTGGTCATCGTGGTGGACGAGCTCGCCGACCTGATGATGACCGCCCCCAAGGAGGTGGAGGCGGCCATCCTCCGCCTCGCCCAGATGAGCCGGGCCACGGGGATGCACCTCATCCTCGCCACCCAGCGCCCCAGCGTGGACATCCTCACCTCCCTCATCAAGGTGAACATCCCTGCCCGCCTGGCCTTCGCCGTGGCCAGCGGCTTTGACTCCCGCACCATCCTGGACACGCAAGGGGCGGAGAAGCTCATCGGCCAAGGGGACGCCCTCTTCCACCAGCCCGGCCTCACCAAGCCCGTGCGCCTCCAGGTGCCCTACCTCTCCGAGGAGGAGGTGGCCCGCCTGGCCGGGTACCTGCGGGGGCAGAGCTTTGAGGACCGCTTCGCCGAGGCCTACGGGGCCGACTTTGAACCCCCCAAGGCCCCGGAGGGTACCGGGCCGGGAGAGGTGGACTTCTCCGACCCCCTCCTGAAGAAGGCGGCGGAGATCGTGGTGGAGGAAGGCTACGGGTCGGTGAGCCGACTGCAACGCCGGCTTTCCATCGGCCACGCCCGGGCCGGAAAGCTGATGGACGCCCTCGAGGCCATGGGCATCGTGGGCCCCCCCAAGGGCTCCAAACCCCGGGAGGTCCTCATCACCAAGGAGCAACTCAAGGACTTCTTCGGCTAGGGGTGTGCTATCATGGCCCCTTGTGGAAATGGTGCCGGGTGGGCGCTGGGTAGCGGAGATTTACGGCTGCGATCTGGACGTGCTGGAAAACCCCAAGATGGTGGAGGCGGCCCTTCTGGATGCGGTGATGCGCCTGGGGGCCCCTAAGGACTCGGCCCAGTCCGTGGTCTACAAGTTCCACCCCCAGGGGCTTTCCGCCGCCGTGGTGAGCCCGGTGGCGGCGGTGATGATCCACACCTGGCCCGAGGACAACGCCTCCGCCACCTTGGACCTCTACTTCTACCGGGACGGGGTGGACCCGGAGGAGGTCCTCAAGGGGCTTTCCCGGGCCTTTGGGGCCAAGGAGGAGTCCGCCTTCCGCTACTGGCGGGGCACGGAGCACGCCATCCGGCGCCGGAGCTTTGCGGGCAACCAAGGAGGTTAGCGATGGAATACGGCATGTACTTTTTTGAACACATCACCCCCTTTGAGACCATGGTGCGGCGCATGGAGCGGGTCATCGCCTCGGGCCGCACCCGGTACCAGGACTACTTCCTCTTTGAGAGCCAGGGCTTCGGCAAGGTGCTGATCCTGGATAAGGACGTGCAAAGCACGGAAAAGGACGAGTACATCTACCACGAAACCCTGGTCCACCCCGCCATGCTCGCCCACCCCGAGCCCAAGACCGTGCTCATCGTGGGGGGCGGGGAGGGGGCGACCCTGAGGGAGGTCCTCCGCCACCCCACGGTGGAAAGGGCGGTGATGGTGGACATTGACGGGGAGCTCGTGGAGGTGGCCAAGCAGCACATGCCCGAATGGCACCAGGGGGCCTTTGACGACCCCCGGACCGTCCTCGTCATTGACGACGCCCGGGCCTACCTGGAGCGGACCCAGGACGCCTACGACGTGGTGATCGTTGACCTCACCGACCCCGTGGGGGAGGACAACCCGGCCCGCCTCCTCTACACTGTGGAGTTCTACCGCCTGGTGAAGGCGCACCTGAACCCGGGCGGGGTGATGGGGATGCAGGCGGGGATGATCATGCTCACCCACCACCGGGTCCACCCCGTGGTCCACCGCACGGTGCGGGAGGCTTTCCGCTACGTGCGGAGTTACAAGAACCATATCCCGGGCTTCTTCCTAAACTTCGGTTTCCTCCTGGCCTCGGACGCCTTTGACCCCGCCGCCTTCTCCGAAGGGGTCATAGAGGCCCGCATCCGGGAGCGGAACCTCCCCTTGCGCCACCTGAACGCCCCCTACCTCGAGGCCATGTTCGTCCTGCCCAAGGACCTGCAGGAGGCCTTGGACAAGGAGGAGATGGTTTCCACCGACGCCAACCCCTTCTACGTCACCCCAGAAGGGGACGCCCGCCAAGCGCCCTACATCCGGTAGGTGGTAGAGTAAGCCCATGCCGCGCGCTATTGTTCTCCTGGTGGTGGCCCTGGCCCTTTTGGGCCTGGGCTGGATCCTGTGGGGACCCAAGGGCAAGGCGGGGCTGGACCCCACCCAGGGGGCCCGCTTCGCCTTGGGGCGGGAGGACGCCCCCGTGGTGGTGGTGGACTTCTCCAACTACCTCTGCCCCCACTGCCAGAACCACGCCCTGAACGTCCTTCCCCGGCTGAAGGCGGAGTACATAGACACGGGCAAGGTGCGCTACCTCTTCCGCGACTTCCCCTTCCCCGGCCAGGCCAACGTGATCCGGGCGAGCGAGGCCGCCGCCTGCGCCAGCGAAGCGGGGCGCTACTACGAGTACCACGAGGTCCTCTTCCGCGCGGCGAGCGCCTGGGGCAACCTGGCGGGGGAGGTCCTGGACCGCTATTTGGTGGACCTGGCGGGGCAACTGGGCCTGGACACCCAGGCCTTCCAGGCCTGCTTGGCCTCCGGGCGGCACCGGGATGGCGTTTTGGCGGACCAGAAGCTGGCAAACGACCTCGGCCTCACCGGAACCCCCACCTTCTTCATCGCCGGGGAGAAGCGCACGGGCTTCCTGCCCTACGAGGAATGGAAAGCCCTCCTGGACCAGGCCCTTTCCCAGAAATAGGCCAAGCGGTGTAGGGGCGGGGGAAGCACACCCCCGCCCCTTTTCCCTTGCTCTGCTACCCTGGGGGCATGGAGGCCCTCTGGGTCGCCGCCGCCTTCGCCCTAGGCCTTTTCGCCACCCGGCTAGGCCTCCCGCCCTTGGTGGGGTACCTGGGGGCAGGCTTTGGCCTTCACGCCCTGGGCCTTAGGGAAACGGAGTTCTTGCGCCACGCCGCCGAGATCGGCGTCCTCCTTCTCCTTTTTAGCGTGGGGCTCAAGCTTCGGCTTAAGGACCTCCTGGAGCCCCGGGTCCTGGGGGCAGGGGGGCTTCACCTCCTCCTCTTCGCCCTCCTGGCCCTGCCCTTCGTGGGCCTTCTTCCCCTGGCCGTGGCCCTGGGTTTTTCCAGCACGGTGCTGGTGGCCAAGCTTCTTGAAGACAAGCGGGAACTCACCACCTACCACGGCCGCCTCTCCTTGGGCATCCTGGTACTCCAGGACCTGGTGGCGGTGGGCCTCCTCACCCTTTATGGGGCGGGTTCGGTGAGCCCTTGGACCCTTTTGGTCCTCCTTTTCCCCCTTTTCCGCTCCCAGGTGGGCTGGCTTCTGGAAAGGAGCGGCCACGAGGAACTCTTGGTCCTCTTCGGCATGGGGCTTGCCCTTTTGGGCGGGGAAACCTTCCGCCAGGTGGGGTTATCCCCGGAGCTGGGGGCGCTCCTCATGGGCACCCTCCTCTCCGGGCACCCCAAGGGCACGGAGATGGCCAAGTCCTTGTGGAGCCTGAAGGAAGCCTTCCTGGTGGCCTTTTTTCTGGAAATCGGCCTAAAGGAGGGGCTAAGCGGGGTGGAGGCAAAGCTCGTGCTGGGCCTCCTCCTCCTTTCCCTCCTCAAAGCCCCCCTCTTCTTCCTCCTCTTCCTCCTCCTGGGCCTCCGGGCCCGCACCGCCTTTGTGGCGGGGACCTACCTCGGCAACTACTCGGAGTTCGCCCTCATCGTGGGGGTGGCCTTGGAGAAGGCCGGGCTTCTCCCGGTGACGCTGAGCAACCTGGCCCTCCTGGTGGCCCTTTCCATGGCCCTCTCCGCCCCCCTTGGCCGCTATAGCCACACCCTCTATAAGCGCCTCGAGCCCCTGCTCCTCCGCCTAGAGCGGAAGGGCCGCCACCCCGACGAGGAGCCCGAGCGCCTGGACGGGGCCACGGTCCTCATCGTGGGCATGGGGCGCACGGGGGGAGCGGTCTACCGGGTCTTGGAGGCGGGTGGGGAGCGGCCCTTCGGCCTGGACGCCGACCCCGAGAAGGTGGAAAGGCACCGGGCCAAGGGCCGGCGGGTCCTCTACGGGGATGCGGAGGACCCCGAGCTTTGGGAAAGGCTGGACCTCTCGGGGGTCAAGGCGGTGGTCCTGGCCCTGCCGGACCTCGAGGCCAAGCTCCTCGCCGCCCGCTGGCTCAAGGAAAGGGGCTTTAGGGGCGTGGTGGCGGCCACCAGCTTCCACCTGGAGGAGGACCCGGCCTTGGAGGCCGCCGGGGTGAGCCTCCTCTTCCACCCCTTCCGGGAGGCGGGGGAGCGCTTGGCGGAGAAGGTACTGGAAAGGCTCGCTATAATGGGTGAGGTGAGCCATGGCCGGTCATAGCAAGTGGGCACAAATCAAGCGCAAGAAAGCCGCCAACGACCTAAAGCGCGGCAAGATCATCTCCAAGCACCTCAGGGCCATCCAGGCGGCGGCCCGCGCCGGAGGAAGCCCCTACCCCGAGGCCAACGTCCAGCTGCGCAACGCCATTGAGGCCGCCCGCGCCGACGATGTGCCCATGGAGAACATTGAGCGCCTCCTGCAGAAGCTCCAAGGGGGCGGGGAGAGCGCCGAGCAGTACGAGGAGATCGTCTACGAGGGCTACGCCCCGGGCGGGGTGGCCCTTTTGGTCTACGCCCTCACGGACAACCGGAACCGCACCGCTGGCGAGGTGCGCCACGTCTTCTCCAAGTACGGGGGTTCCTTGGGCACCTCGGGGAGCGTGGCCTGGCAGTTTGAGCGGAAAGGCGTCATCGTCTGCCAAAACTCCGAAGCTGCCCAGGAGGCGGCCATTGAGCTCGGCGCTTTGGACCTGGAGGAGGAAGGGGATAGCCTCACCCTCTACACCGACCCCGCCGAGGCCTACCGCATCGCCGAGGAGCTCAAGAAGCGGGGCATCCCCGTGGAGGCGGTGGAGGTGGTGCAACACCCCCAGAACACCGTAAGCCTCTCCCCCGAGGAGGCCGCCAAGGTCATGCGCCTGGTGGAGGCCTTAGAGGACCTGGACGACGTGCAGAACGTCTACACCAACCTAGACCCGGCAAGCCTCCAGGTGGAGGCGTAAAGAGGCCGCCCGGGGGTCACCCCGGGCGGACGCCTATCCCTTCTTGCGCTTTTTCTCCTCCCGCATGAGCCGCCGGCGCTCCGCCCGGGAGAGGCCCGGCTGGGGCGTGGGGGTTGGGGGACGCTTCCTTTCCACCCCAAAGGCCTCCGGGGCCTTGGGCGCCTCGGGCACGGGCACGTAGGGGGCTTCCCGCACCGGGCGCACGGGCTCGGCCTCCACCTTGAGGCGGAAGAGGAACTTGGCCACCTCGCCCTTGATGAAGCCCACCATATCGTTGAAAAGGCGGGTGGCCTCAATCTTGTACTCCTGGAAGGGGTCCTTTTGCCCATAGCCCCGGAGGAAGATGCCCTGCCGGAGCACGTCCAGGTTGTGCAGGTGCTCCTTCCAGGCGGAGTCCACCACGTTGAGGATGACGAAGCGCTCCACGGCCCGCATCAGGGGCGGGGAAAGCTCCGCCTCCCGGGCCTCGTAAGCCTTGAGGGCCCCCTCCGCCAGGCGCTCCACGCCCTCTTCCGGCTTGAGCTTCCTCAGTTCCTCAAAGGGGAAGTCCGCCAGTTGGGGCACGGTGTCCAGGAGGGCGGCCCTGAGGCCCTCGAGGTCCCAGTCCTCAGGGTGGACCTGGGGGTTGAGGAAGTTCTCCGCCAAGGCGGCCACCGTCTCCTCCACCATGCCCATGGCCGCCTCCCGCACCTCCTCGTCCTTGCCCAGGAGGATGAGGCGGCGCTGGGCGTAGATCACCTCCCGCTGGCGGCTAAGCACATCGTCAAACTGCAGAAGCTGCTTGCGGATGGCGAAGTTGCGGTCCTCCACCCGCTTTTGCGCCCGTTCAATGGAGCGGGTGACCATGGGGTGCTCAATGGGCTCGGAGTCGTCAAAGCCCATGCGGTCCAACATGGCGATGACCCGGTCCGAGGCGAAGAGGCGCATCAGGTCATCGTCAAAGCTCACGTAAAACCGGCTTCCCCCAGGGTCCCCCTGGCGGCCGGCGCGGCCCCGGAGCTGGTTGTCAATCCGCCTAGACTCGTGCCGTTCCGTGCCCAGGATGAAAAGCCCCCCCAGGGCCCGCACCCGCTCCTCGTCCTCCTTGCACGCCTCCCGGATCTGGCGGATCTTCTCCAGGAGCTCTTCCTTCACCCCAAGCTCCGCCGCCAAGGCCTTCGCCTCCTCCTCCTGCCCCGCCACCATCTTCTTGATGAAGAGCTCCACCTTCCACTCGTAGCGGTCAAAGCCCTCCTTCTCCAAAAGGGCGGCGGCCAGGTACTCGGGGTTCCCCCCAAGCTTGATGTCCGTACCCCGCCCCGCCATGTTGGTGGCGATGGTGACGGTCTTGCTCCGGCCCGCCTGGGCCACGATCTCCGCCTCCCGGGCGTGGTGCTTGGCGTTTAGGACCTGGTGGGGGATGCCTTGGCGGAGGATGCCCAGGGTGTGCACCGCCCGCTTCAAGCCTTCCCAGGCGGTGCGCAGGTTCCCCTTTGGCGGGATGAGCTCCTCAAAGGGCGCAAGGTCCTCGTCCTTGAGCTGGGTGGGCTTTTCCAGAAGCTTCCTGAGCCGGTCCCAAGCCTCCCCCTGCTGCTTGGCGCTCGCCTTTTTGAAGAGCTCCAGGCGCATCTCCAGGCGGGGCAGGTAGAGCCTGGGCTCCTTGAGCATCTGGGAAAGCCTTTCCGACTTCTCAATGCTGATGGTGCCCACCAAGACGGGCTGGCCCCGCTCGTACTTCTCGGCGATCTCCTCCACCACGGCGTAGAACTTCCCCTTCTCCGTGCGGTAGACCACGTCGGGGTAGTCCTTGCGGATCATGGGGCGGTTGGTGGGCACCACCACCACGTCCATGCCGTAGATCTCCTGGAACTCCTTCTCCTCCGTCTTGGCGGTGCCGGTCATGCCGGCGCGCTTCTCGTAGAGGCGGAAGAAGTTCTGGTAGGTGATGGTGGCCAGGGTCTGGTTCTCCCTTTCAATCCGCACCCCCTCCTTGGCCTCAATGGCCTGGTGGAGGCCCTCGCCGTAGCGGCGCCCCGGCATGAGGCGGCCCGTGAACTCGTCCACGATGATGACCTGGCCATCCTGGACGATGTAGTCCCGGTCCCGGTGGTAAAGCTCCTTGGCCCGGATGGCCTGGATGAGCATGTGGGCGAGCTCCATGTTCTCGGGGCTGAAAAGCCCCTCCACCCCAAGGAGCTTCTCCGCCTTGGCGATGCCCTGGAGGGTGAGGTGGACGGAGCGGTTCTTCTCCTCAATGGTATAGTCCCCCGTGGGCTCCTTGCGCACCCCAGGCTCGGCGGGCAGGCCCCGCTCTAGCTTCTTGGCGATCTCCGCCATCTTGTAGTAGAGGTCCGTGGCCTTCTCCGCCGGGCCGGAGATGATGAGGGGCGTGCGGGCCTCGTCAATGAGGATGGAGTCCACCTCGTCAATGATGGCGTAGTGCAAGGGGGTGTCGTGGCGGAGGACCAGTTGGTCCGGGCTGATGGCCATGTTGTCCCGGAGGTAGTCAAAGCCGAGCTCGGCGTTGGTCACGTAGGTGACGTCGGCCAGGTAGGCCTTGCGCCTCTCCTCCGGGGTGGAGCTGTGCTGGATCACCCCCACGCTCAGGCCCAAGCCCCGGTAGACGGGCCCCATCCACTCGGCGTCCCGCTTGGCCAGGTAGTCGTTCACCGTGACCACGTGGACGCCCTTGCCGGTGAGGGCGTTTAAGGCCACGGCCAAGGTGGCCACCAGGGTCTTCCCCTCCCCGGTCTTCATCTCGGCGATCTTGCCCTCGTGGAGGACCGCCCCGCCAATAAGCTGCACGTCAAAGTGGCGCATGCCGAGGTAGCGCTTGGCGGACTCCCGGGTGAGGGCGAAGGCCATGGGAAGGAGCTCGTCCAGGGAGGCTCCCTTTTGGTGCTTCTCCTTGAGTTCCCGGTAAGCGGCGGCCAGGTCGGGGATTTTCTCCACCTCGGGCTCTAGCCGGTTGGTGGGCTCCACCACTTGCTTGTAGTAGCGGGCGATCTCCCGCTCGTTGTTGTCAAAGAGCTTCCGCAAAAGGCCTAGCATCCTAGGGCCGATTGTACTCCTTGGGGATGAGAAACCCCTTTAGGCCTCCTCCAGGGGCCAGTAGGCGGTGGCCCCTAGGGCGAGGGGGCTTGGGGGAAAACCCGCCCGGTGGCGGCGGTAGGCGGCGAGGGCGATCATGGCCCCGTTGTCCTGGGAAAGCCCCTTGGGGGGGAAGTAGACCTGAAGCCCCGCCTCCCTAAAGCGGGCCTGGAGGGCCTGGTTCGCCGCCACCCCTCCCGCCACCAGGAGGACCCTGTGCCCCGTGTCCTCCGCCGCCCTTAGCACCACCTCCGCCAGGTGGAGGATGGCCGCCTCCTGGAAGCCCTTGGCCAGGGCGGGCCTGGGGAGGCCCCGCTCCACGAGCTGGAGGGCCTTGGTCTTGAGCCCCGAGAAGCTAAAGTCATAGCCCCTTTGCTCCCGCAGGGGCACGGGGAAGGGGATGGCCTCCTCCGCCTCCTGGGCAAGCCGCTCCACCTCCGGCCCCCCGGGAAAGCCGAGGCCCAAAAGCCGCGCCACCTTGTCAAAGGCCTCCCCGGCGGCGTCGTCCCGGGTGGCGCCCAGGAGGCGGTAGCGGCCCAGGGCCTGGACCTCAAAGAGGTGGGTGTGCCCCCCCGAGGCCACCAGGGCCAAAAAGGGGGGGTCTAGCCCCTCGGGCCAGGCGGCGGCGATGTGGCCCTCGAGGTGGTGGATGGCGTAGAAGGGCTTTCCCAAGGCCCAAGCCAGGCCCTTGGCGAAGGTGTAGCCCACGAGGAGGGCCCCGATGAGCCCCGGACCCCGGGTGGCCGCCACCAGGTCCAGGTCCTTGGGGCGAAGCCCCGCCTCGGCCAGGGCCCTCTCCGTGAGGGGGCGGATGGCCTTCAGGTGCTCGCGGCTTGCCAGTTCCGGCACCACCCCGCCGTAGGCCTCGTGGAGGCGCACCTGGCTCGCCACCAGGTTCACCACCACCTGCCCGTCCCTCACCAGGCCCACCCCGGTGTCGTCGCAAGAGGTGTCAATCCCCAAAACCCACACCCTTCCACCCTACCAAGGCTAGGCTAGGGGGAAGGTGCTCTGGCTTTTGCTCCCCACCCTCCTCCTCGTCTACCTCCTCTACCGGGCCCTAAGGCCGAGGCCCAGGGCCTGGGCCGGGGTGTGGCTTTGGCGGAAGGGGAAGGGGCGCCGCTTCCGCCCCCGGCTGGACCTAAGGCTTCTTCTCCTCCTCCTCGCCGCAAGCCTCCTGGTCCTGGCCCTGGACAACCCCCCCATGGGCCCCTCTCCCCTGGTCCTCGTGGTGGACGCCTCCGCCAGCATGGGCGCCAAGGAGGGGGCCAAGACCCGGCTGGACCTGGCCAAGGAGAGGCTTCTTCCCCTCTTGGAAAGGGCCCCGGAGGCGGTCTTGGTGCGGGCGGGGGAGGCCCTCGAGGCCCACGGCCCCGCCCCCGGGGTGGCCCTCAAGGGAAGGCTTCTGGCCCTGGAGGCGGGGGACCCCAGGGCGGACCTGGAGGGGGGGATGGCCCTCGGGAGGCGGCTCCTTAAGGCCCCGGTGGTGGTGGCCACGGACGGCCCCCCGCCCAAGGGGGCCGAGGGGTACATCGGGGTGGGAAGCCCCCAGGAGAACCTGGGCCTGGTGGCGGTGGCCAGGGGGTTTTTGGCCCTGGGCAATAGCGCAAGCCGGCCCCTCACCGCCCGGGTGGAGGTGGCGGGAAGGGTCTTGGAGGTGGCGGTGCCCGCGCGGGGCTTCGCCCGGCTGGAGGGGCTTCCTTCCACCTTCTCCGCCCGGCTTCTTGGGGAGGACGCCCTGGCCCTGGACGACGGGGCGGCCTTTGGCCTAAGGCGGCTTGGGGCGGACTACCCCAGGCTTCCCGCCCTGGAGAGGCTTTTCGCCCTCCTCGGGGTGGGCCCTGGGGGGGAGGTCCGGGTGCGGCTCGGGGTGCCGGAGGGGGCGCCGGAAACCCCCACCCTCTTCCTCGCCCCCGCATCTGGCCCCCCCACCCCCGTCCTCCTCACCGCCCTCCACCCCCTCCTGGAGGGCGTGGCCCTCCTCGGGGAAAGCCTTCCCCCACCCCCAAAGCCCCAAGGCCCCTGGAAGCCCCTGGCGGAAGGAGAAGGGGGCGTGGGCCTCCTCTACGCGGCGGAAAAGGGGCTCTACCTTCCCCCCCTCGAGGCCATCCAGGATAGGCCCTTCTTCCCCCTTTTGGTCTACAACTTCCTCAAGCCCTACCGGGAGGTGCGCCAAGGCCTCCTCGCCCCGGAGGAAACCCTCCTGCCCACCCCCGAAGGGAGCTTCCTCCCCAAGACCCCGGGGGGCGGGGGGCGGTTTTTCGCCCTCCTCGCCGCCCTGGTCCTCCTCCTGGAGGCCCTCCTCTTCCCAAGGCGATAATGGGGCCATGCGCTTTCGCCCCTTTAGCGAGCTAGACCTCGAGGCCCTGAACCGGGTGGCGGGAAACCGCCCCCTAAGCCTGGGGGCCGTGCGCCACTTCGCCCGCACGGGCCACTCCTTTTTGGCGGAGGAAGGGGAAGAGCCCCTGGGCTTCGCCCTGGCCCAGGCCGTCTGGCAGGGAGAAAGGGCCACGGTCTTCGTTACCCGGATAGAAGGGAAAAGCCCAGAGGTCCTGGAAGGCCTCCTCGCCGCCATCGTGAAAAGCGCCTACGACGCCGGGGTTTACGAGGTGGCCCTCCACCTGGACCCCGAGCGGAAGGACCTGGAGGAGGCCCTGAGGGCCCAGGGCTTCGCCATCGGCCCCCTGGTCCTGGCGGTGCGGGTCCTGGGGAGCCGGGGGGCCAGGGGCGAGACCCGGGGCGTCTTAGAATAGGGGCATGAACCGCGTCCTCATCGGCATCCGGGGGGAGCCCACCCCAGAGGGGATGGAGCGGATCCTCAAGGCCCTGAAGGCCCTGGAAGGGGTGGCCCAGGCCCAGGCCACGGGCCCCGCCCAGGTCCTGGTGGAGTACGACCCCCAGTCCCTCACGGTCATGGACCTGATCCGCACCATCCGGGAAGAGGGCTTCCTGGCGGGTATGCTCTAGGGGAGGTGCCCCATGCTGGACCTTTACGCCCTGGAAGACCTCCTCACCCCCGAGGAGAAGGAGGTGCAAAAGGCCGCCCGCCGCTTCCTGGAAAAGGAGGCTTTGCCCTATATCCGGGACTGGTGGGAAGAAGGGGTCTTCCCCACCCACCTCATCCCCCGCTTCGCCGAGCTCGGCTTCCTAGGCCCCACCCTGCCCCCGGAGTACGGGGGGGCAGGGGTGTCTAGCGCCGCCTACGGCCTCATCTGCTACGAGCTGGAACGGGTGGACTCGGGGCTAAGGAGCTTCGTAAGCGTGCAGAGCTCCTTGGTCATGTACCCCATCTACGCCTTTGGGAGCGAGGCGCAAAAGCGGGAGTTCCTCCCTAGGCTCGCCCGGGGGGAGCTAGTAGGGTGCTTCGGCCTCACGGAGCCGGATGGGGGCTCGGACCCCTACGGGAACATGAAGACCAGAGCCCGCCGGGAGGGGGACACCTGGGTCCTTTCCGGCACCAAGATGTGGATCACCAACGGCAACCTGGCCCACATCGCCATCATCTGGGCCAAGGACGAGGAGGGGCGGGTTTTGGGCTTCATCGTCCCCACGGACACCCCAGGGTTCCAGGCCAGCGAGGTGAAGCACAAGATGAGCCTCCGCGCCTCGGTGACGAGCGAGCTCGTCCTGGAGGAGGTTCGGGTGCCCGAGTCCTTGCGCCTGCCCCGGGCGGAAGGGCTTAAGGCGCCCCTTTCCTGCCTCACCCAAGCCCGCTTCGGCATCGCCTGGGGGGTCTTGGGGGCTTTGGAGGCGGTGTACGCCGAAGCGGTGGCCTTCGCCAAAAGCCGCGCCACCTTCGGCACCCCCATCGCCCAGAAGCAACTGGTGCAGGCCAAGCTGGCGGACATGCTCGCCTGGCACACGGAAGGCCTTCTCCTGGCCTGGCGGCTTGCCCGGCTCAAGGACGAGGGGAAGCTCACCCCGGCCCAGGTCTCCCTAGCCAAGCGGCAAAACGTCAAAAAGGCCCTGGAGGCCGCGCGGCTCGCCCGTGACATCCTCGGGGGAAGCGGCATCACCCTGGAGTACCACGCCATCCGGCACATGCTCAACCTGGAAACCGTCTACACTTACGAGGGCACCCACGACATCCACACCCTGGTCCTGGGCCGGGAGGCCACGGGGCTTAGCGCCTTTTAAATGGTCATCGCCTTCACCGGCGACCCCTTTTTGGCCAAGGAGGCCCTCCTGGAGGAGGCCAGGCTTCGGGGCCTATCCCGCTTCACCGAGCCCACCCCCGAGGCCCTGGCCGAGGCCCTTTCCCCCGGGCTATTCGGGGGGGCGGGGGCCCTCTTGGACCTAAGGGAGGTGGGCGAGGGGGAGTGGAAGGCCCTAAAGCCCCTCCTGGAGGGGGTTCCCGAGGGGGTGCCGGTCCTCCTCCTAGACCCCAAGCCGACCCCCGCCCGGGCCGCCTTCTACCGGGGCCGGGAAAGGCGGGACTTCCCCACCCCCAAGGGCAAGGACCTGGTGCGCCACCTGGAAAACCGGGCCAAGCGGCTTGGCCTAAAGCTGCCCGCCGGGGTGGCCCAGTACCTGGCGGGCCTCGAGGCCGACCTGGAGGCCTTGGAAAGGGAGCTGGAGAAGCTCGCCCTCCTCACCCCGCCCCTCACCCTGGAAAAGGTGGAAAGGGTGGTGGCCCTAAAGCCCCCCGTCACGGGGTTTGACCTGGTGCGGGCGGTGCTGGAGGGGAACGCCAAGGAGGCCTTCCGCCGCCTGAAGGCCCTACGGGAAGAGGGGGAAGAGCCCTTGCGGGTGCTGGGGGCGCTTTCCTGGCAGTTTGCCCTCCTCGCCCGGGCGCACCTCCTCCTCAAGGAGAACCCGAGGCCCAAGGAGGAGGACCTCCACCGCCTCGAGGCCCACCCCTACGCCGCCAAGAAGGCCCTGGAGTTCGCCCGGACCCTGGAGGAAGGCCTTCTCCGCCAGGCCCTGGACACCCTGATCCAGGCGGAAAGGCGGGCCAAGGAGGGGAAGGACCCCTGGCTCGCCCTGGAGGGGGCGGTCTTCGCCCTCCTCCATAGCGCCTTGACCGGCCGGTCAGCCACGCGGTAGAGTCTTGCCATGCTCCCACCCGAACTGGTGGAAGGAGTGCTCCGGCGCGCCTTGAGGGGCGGGGCGGACTTCGCCGAGGTCTACGCCGAACGCTCCCTGAGGCGGCGCATGCGGGTGCGCTCGGGAAGCTTAGAAGAGGCCCTTTCGGGCCTGGACTACGGGGCGGGTATCCGGCTCTTCTTCGGCACCCAGGTGGTCTACGCCTACACCAACCACCTCACGAAGGAAGGCCTCCTGGAGGCCTTGGAAACCCTCCTTAGGGCCAGGGGGACCCTAGGCCAGGTGGACGAGCGGGGCCAGGGGGGCTTGGACTTCCGCAGGCGCGCCCCCCAAGGCCTCCACGCCCCCCAGGTGCCCCTCTCCGCCAAGGACAAGAGCTACCGCCTGGAACGCCTCCTGGAGGCGGAGGCGGGGGCCCGCATCGCCCCGGAGATCAAGGAGGTGGAGGCGAGCCTCCTGGAGTGGGAGCAGGAGGTCCTCATCGCCAACACCGAGGGGACCTGGGCGGAGGAAAAGCGGGTCCGAACGCGGCTTCACGTCCTCGCCGTGGCCCAGGACGGGGCCGAGGTCCAGACCGGGGTGAGCGCCCCCGGGAAGGGCGTGGGCCTGGAGCTCTTTGAGCTCTTTCCCCCCAAGGCGGTGGGGGAGAAGGCGGCCCGCCAGGCCCTCACCAACCTCCGGGCCAGGCCCGCCCCCGCGGGCACCTTCCCCGTGGTGGTGGGAAATGGCTTCGGCGGGGTCCTCTTCCACGAGGCGGTGGGCCACCTCCTGGAAACCACCAGCGTGGCCAAGAAGGCGAGCGTCCTGGCGGACCGGCTTGGGGAAGCGGTGGCGAGCCCCGCCGTCACCTACATAGACGACGGCACCCTGCCCCACGCCTGGGGCTCCAGCGAGGTGGACGACGAAGGCCGCCCCACGGAGCGCACGGTGCTCATAGAAAAGGGGGTGCTCAAGGCCTATATGGTGGACCGGCTCGGCCACCTCCTCACCGGCTACCCCATGACGGGCTCGGGCCGCCGCCAGGACTACACCTTCGCCCCCACCTCCCGCATGCGCAACACCTTCATCGCCCCCGGGGAGGCGGAGGTGGAAGACCTCTTCCAGGGGATTGCCTTCGGCCTCTACGCCAAGGAGATGGGGGGCGGCCAGGTGAAGCCGGGCTCCGGGGAGTACAACTTCGCCGTGCAGGAGGGGTACATCATCCGCAAGGGCCGCATAGAGGAGGCGGTGCGGGGAGCCATGCTGGTGGGCAAGGGGCCGGAAACCCTCTAGCGGGTGGTGGCCGTGGCCAAGGACTGGGAGAACGCCCCTGGGATGTGCGGCAGCCTTTCCGGTTTCGTCCCGGTGGAGGTGGGCCAGCCCCACGTCCTGGTCTCGGAGATGGTGGTGGGAGGACGGGCATGACCCTGGAAGAGGCGAAGCGGTACCTGCTCCGGCGGGCCAAGGAGCTCGGCCTCGAGGCGGAACTCCTTTTCCTGGAGGACAGGGAGCTTTCCCTGCGGGCCCGGGAAGGCGCCTTGGAGGAGATCAAGGAGGCGCGGCAAGGGGGCTTGGGCCTGAGGGTCCTGGCCCAAGGCCGGGTGGGGTACGCCTACACGGAGGACCTCTCCCCAAAGGCCTTGGACTGGGCCCTGGAGGAGGCCCGGGAAAACGCCCTCCTCGGGGGAAGACCCGCCCACCTGCCCCCGGGGAGGCCCCTGGGGGAGCACGACCTTTTGGGAGAGGGGCTTTCCGCCCCCTTGGAGGCCAAAAAGGAGGCCGCCTTGGCCCTGGACGCCGCCCTCCGCCAAGACCCCCGCACGAAAGCCCTCGCCTTCGCCGCCTACAGCGAGCGGGAACGCCGCCTCAGCCTGGCCAGCACCTTGGGGGCGGAAGGGGGCTACCGCACGGGCCTTGCCGCCCTCATGGCGAGCTTCGTCCTGGCCGAAGGGGATAGCCTCAAGCAGGGCTTTGACCTCGCCCCCAGCAAGGAGTTCCACGCCCTGGACCCCGGGCGCACCGCCTTGGACTTCCGGGAAAGGACCGCCCGCCTCCTCCACGCCAAACCCTTGAGGACGGGCCGCTACCGGGCTTACCTGGAGCCCAAGGCCATGGCGAGCCTCCTGGCGGTCTTGGCCCAGGCCCTTTCCGGAAAGAACGCCCTGGAAGGGAAAAGCCGCCTCTTGGGGCGCCTAGGGGAAAGGGTGGCAAGCCCCCTCGTCACCCTCCTGGACGACCCCACCCTGCCCCAGGGCCTCGCCTCCCGCCCCTTTGACGCCGAGGGCACCCCGGCCAGGCCCGTGGCCCTCATGGAGGAGGGGGTCTTCCGCACCTTCCTCCACAACACGGAAACCGCCCGGGCCCTGGGTCAGGAGAACACCGGCCACGCCCACCGGGGCTACCGCTCCGCCCTGGACGTGGCCCCGAGCAACCTCTACCTCAAGCCCCTGGGGAACCTGGCCCTCGAGGAGGGCGTCCTGGTCACGGAGTTCATGGGCCTCCACGCCGGGGCCAACCCCATCACCCTGGACTTCTCCCTCCAGGCCCTGGGGCTTTGGGTGGAGGAAGGGAAGCCCCAGTACGCCGTGGAGAACTTCGCCGTAAGCGGCAACCTCCTGGAGCTTTTGCAAGGGATAGAGGCCTTAGGGGCAGCGCTGGAGTGGCTTCCCATGGGGCCAAGCGCCTTTGGTAGCCCCCTGGTGGCCGTGGCCGAGCTCTCCTTCGCCGGGGCATGAGGGTCTTCGTCACCCGCACCCTACCGGGAAAGGCCCTGGAACGCCTTCGGGAGCGGGGCCTGAAGGTGGAGGTCCACGAGGGGCTCTTCCTCCCCCGGGAGGAACTCCTGAGAAAGGTGGAAGGCGTCCACGGCCTCATCCCCACCGTGGAGGACCGCATTGACGCCGAGGTCATGGACCGGGCGGGGAAAACCCTCAAGGTCATCGCCTGCTACAGCGTGGGGGTGGACCACGTGGACCTCGAGGCCGCCCGGCAAAGGGGCATCCGGGTCACCCACACCCCGGACGTCCTCACCGAGGCCACCGCCGACCTCACCCTCGCCCTCCTCCTCGCCGTGGCCCGGCGGGTGGTGGAGGGGGTGGACTACGCCCGGGAGGGCCGGTGGCGGGCCTGGCACCCCGAGCTCCTCCTGGGCCTGGACCTCGAGGGCCTCACCCTGGGCCTGGTGGGGATGGGCCGCATCGGCCAGGCGGTGGCCAAGAGGGCCCTGGCCTTCGGGATGCGGGTGGTCTACACGAGCCGCACCCCAAAGCCCCTCCCCCACCCCTTCCTTCCC
This sequence comes from Thermus hydrothermalis, assembly GCF_022760925.1. NCBI lineage: Bacteria > Thermotogati > Deinococcota > Deinococci > Thermales > Thermaceae > Thermus > Thermus hydrothermalis. The sequence goes on from NZ_JAKTNT010000004.1 coordinate 95,894, forward strand.
CTGGAAGACCTCCTCGCCACCGCGGACATCGTCTCCCTCCATGCCCCCCTTACCCCGGAAACCCACCGCCTCCTCAACCGGGAAAGGCTTTTCGCCATGAAGCCCGGGAGCATCCTGATCAACACCGCCCGGGGGGGCCTGGTGGACACGGAGGCCCTGGTGGAGGCCCTAAAGGGCCACCTTTTCGGGGCGGGGCTGGACGTCACCGACCCCGAGCCCCTGCCCCCTGGCCACCCCCTCTACGCCCTCAAAAACGCCGTCATCACCCCCCACATCGGCTCGGCGGGCAGGCGCACAAGGGAGCGCATGGCCGAGGTGGCGGTGGAAAACCTGCTTTCGGTCCTGGAAGGCCGCAAGCCGCCAAACCCGGTAGTATGAGCCCCATGAGCCTCCTCATCGGTTTCCTGGGCGGGGCGTTTGGGGGCTTGGTGGGCCTTGGGGGCGGCACGGTGATGATCCCCCTCATGGTGGGCGTCCTCAGGCTTTCCCAACACAAGGCCCACGGCACGAGCCTCGTGGCCGTCTTCTTCACCGGGCTGGTGGGGGCCTTCACCTATGGCCTCCAGGGCTCCTTGGACCTCAAAGCCGCCTTTTTCCTGGCCCTCACCGCCATCCTCACCGCCCGCCTGGGGGCCCGCTACGCCCACGGCCTCCCGGAGAGGGAGCTCAAGCGGGCCTTCGGTTGGTTTTTGGTGGCCGTGAGCTTCCTCCTTCTCCTCAGGCCCTACCTGGCCCCCATGGGCCTGGTGCGGGGCGAGGTCTTGGAGGACCTCACCCTCCTCCTGGCGGGGGCCCTCACCGGCTTCCTCTCGGGAATGATGGGGGTGGGCGGGGGGACCATCATGGTGCCGGCCATGGTCCTCCTCCTGGGCATGCCCCAGCACACCGCCCAAGGGACGAGCCTCCTCGCCATGGTGCCGGCAAGCCTGGTGGGGGCCTACACCCACCTGCGCCTGGGGAACGTAGAGGAGAAGCTCGCCCTGGGCCTCGTGCCCGGGGTTTTGGTGGGGACCTTCTTTGGGGGGGAGCTCGCCCACTTCCTGCCCGAAGGGGCCTTGCGGGTGGTCTTCGCCGCCGTCCTCCTCTGGACGGGGTGGCGGTACGTTCGCCCCTCGGGGGGGCGAAAGTAACCTTTTGCACTATTCGCCACGCTCAAGCCCTTTCACAATAAGGGGTGAAAGGAGGTGGGCAACCATGACGCGCTGGCAGGACTGGGCCAATCTCGTCCTGGGCGTATGGCTCATCCTCTCGCCGTGGCTTCTCGGCTTTAGCGGTACCCCTGCGGCCATGTGGAACGCCGTCATCGTGGGGGTGGTGGTGGGGCTTATGGCCCTCATGCACCTGAGGGGCGGCCCCCTGTGGGAGGAGTGGGTTAACGTCCTCTTGGGCGTTTGGCTCATCCTCTCCCCCTGGATCCTGGGGTTTAGCGGGGAGGCCAACGCCCTGTGGAACGCCCTCATCGTGGGCGTCCTGGTGGGGGCCTTGGCCTTAAGCGTCACCCGGGAAAAGCCCAAGGCGGCTTAAGAACTACCCCCCTTCCCGCCCAGGACCTCCTGGGCGGGTTTCCCTTGCGCCCAAAAGGCCCAAGGTGTAAGGTGGGGGTGGCCTTTAAACCGGTCCAGCGAGGCCGGAAAGGGGGAAACATGAAGCGCAAAGGGCTAGCGGCAAAAGGAAAACGGCGCGGGGGGTTTCGCCCCCGCTTTTTTAGGGGGGTAGGCCGTGCGCTTTAAGGCGGAACTGATGAACGCCGAGGAGATGCGCCGGGCCCTTTACCGCATCGCCCACGAGATCGTGGAGGCCAACAAGGGCGTGGAGGGCCTGGTCCTCATCGGCATCCACACCAGGGGTATCCCCTTGGCGGAACGCATCGCCCGGTACATCCTCGGGTTTGAGGGGAAGGAGGTGCCCGTGGGCACCCTGGACATCACCCTCTACCGGGACGACCTCACGGAGATCGGGGTGAGGCCCAAGGTGCGGGAAACCCGCATCCCCTTTGACCTCACGGGCAAGGCGGTGGTCCTGGTGGACGATGTCCTCTACACGGGCCGCACCGCCCGGGCCGCCCTTGACGCCCTCATGGACCTGGGCCGTCCCAAGCGCATCTACCTGGCGGTGCTCGTGGACCGGGGCCACCGGGAGCTTCCCATCCGGGCGGACTTCGTGGGCAAAAACGTCCCCACCGCCAAAAGCGAGGTGGTGAAGGTGAAGGTCCAGGAGGTGGACGGGGAGGACCGGGTGGAGCTTTGGGAAAGGGAGGGCCTATGAGGCACCTCCTGGACTTCCAAGGCTGGACCCGGGCCCAGGTGGAAAGCCTCCTGGACACCGCCAAGGTGATGCGGGAGGTTTTGGAGAGGCCGGTGAAAAAGGTGCCCGCCCTCCAGGGCTTCACCGTGGCCACCGTCTTCTTTGAGCCCTCCACCCGGACCCGGATCTCCTTTGAGCTGGCGGCCCGGCGCATGTCGGCGGACGTGGTCTCCTTCACCGCCGCCACCAGCAGCCTGCAGAAGGGGGAGAGCTACAAGGACACCCTCCTCACCCTCGAGGCCATGGGGATAGACGCCTACGTCATCCGCGCCGACGCCGCCGGGGTACCCCACCAGGCCACCCGCTGGGTGAAGGGGGCGGTCATCAACGGGGGGGACGGGCGCCGGGCCCACCCCACCCAGGCCCTCCTGGACGCCTACACCCTCCTGGAGGCTTTGGGCACCTTGGAGGGGAAGAAGGTGGCCATCGTGGGGGACATCCTCCACTCCCGGGTCGCCCGCTCCAACGCCGAGCTCCTTTCCCTCCTGGGGGCAGAGGTGTGGTGCGCCGGGCCCCCAAGCCTCCTGCCCGAGGCCCTGCCCGGGGCGAGGCTCACCCCTAGCCTGGAGGAAGCCCTGAGGGAGGCGGACGCCGTCATGGTGCTTCGGCTCCAGAAAGAGCGCATGGAAACGGGCTTGGTTCACCTGGACGACTACATCGCCCGCTACCAGGTGACGGAAAGGAGGCTAGGCCTGGCGAAGCCCCAGGCCCCCCTCCTCCACCCGGGCCCCATGAACCGGGACGTGGAGCTGGAGGGGGCCTTGGCGGACTCGGAAAGGAGCCTGGTGAACCGGCAGGTGCAAAACGGCGTGGCGGTGCGCATGGCGGTGCTCTACCACCTCCTGGTGGGAAGGGAGGGGGCATGATCCTCATCAAGAACGTGCGGCTTGTGGACGCCCGTGGGGAGCGGGGCCCTGCGGACGTCCTCATCGGGGAAGGCCGGATCCTCTCCCTGGAGGGCGGGGAGGCCGAGCGGGTCATTGACGGGACGGGCCTCTTCCTGGCCCCCGGGTTTTTGGACCTCCACGCCCACCTTCGCGAGCCGGGGGAGGAGGTGAAGGAAGAGCTCGCCACGGGGCTCTTGGCGGCGGTCCGGGGCGGGTACACCGACGTGGTGAGCATGCCCAACACCAAGCCCCCCGTGGACGCCCCGGAGGCGGTGCGGGCCCTGAAGGAGAAGGCGGAAGCCCTGGGCCTCGCCCGGCTCCACCCCGCCGCCGCCCTCACCCTGGGGCAGGAGGGGAAGCACCTCGCCCCGGCGGGCCTCCTTAAGGCGGCGGGGGCCGCCCTCCTCACGGACGATGGCCGCACCAACGAGGACGCAGGGGTCCTGGCCCTAGGGCTCCTCCAGGCCGCTCCCTTGGGCCTTCCCGTGGCGGTGCATGCGGAGGACGCCACCTTGCGCCGGGGCGGGGTGATGAACGACGGGGCGCTTGCGGACCTTTTGGGCCTTCCCGGAAACCCCCCGGAAGCCGAGGCGGCCCGGATCGCCCGGGACCTCGAGGTCCTCCGCTACGCCCTAAGGCGAGGCCAGGCCAGGCCCCACCTCCACATCCAGCACCTCTCCACCCGGCGGGGGCTTGAGCTCGTCCGGGAGGCCAAGCGGGCCGGGCTTCCCGTGACCGCCGAGGCCACCCCCCACCACCTCACCCTCACGGAGGAGGCCCTAAAGGGCTTTGACCCCCTCTTCAAGGTGGCCCCGCCCCTCCGGACCAAGGAGGACCAGGAGGCCCTTCTGGAGGGGCTTCTGGACGGCACCCTGGACGCCATCGCCACGGACCACGCCCCCCACACCCCGGCGGAGAAGGAGATGGACCTCCTGAGGGCTCCCTTTGGCATCCCGAGCCTCGAGGTGGCCTTCCCCCTCCTCTACACCGAGCTCCACCTCAAGCGGGGCTTCCCCCTCCCCCGGCTGGTGGCCCTCTTCACGGACGGGCCAAGGAGGGTTCTGGGCCTAAAGCCCCTCCACCTGGAGGCGGGAGCGGAGGCGAGCCTTGTCCTCCTCTCCCCCAAAGAAAAGCCCGTGGACCCCAAGGCCTTCGCCTCCAAGGCCCGCTTCTCCCCTTGGGCGGGGTGGGTCCTCGGGGGGTGGCCCGTCCTCACCCTGGTGGCGGGAAGGGTGGCCCACGAGGCGCTAGAATGAAGGGGTGCTGAGGAAGCTTTTGGAGGCGGACGCCATCGGCCTCCGGCTGGAATGGGTGGGTGGGCTTCCCCTTTGGGAGGCCCAGCCCACTTACCGCCACCAAAAGGCCGTGGACCGGATCCGCCAAAGCATTCGTCCCAAGGAGGGCTCGCCCTGCCCTTGTATCCACGTGGCCGACGTCTACGTGCGCTTTCCCGATGGCTCCTACAAGCGGCCAGACATCGCCCTTTTCTGCCGGGAGCCCGAGGAGTTGGACGAGGCCATCACCCTTCTCCCCGAGGCGGTGCGCCGGGGTTACGAGGCCAAGGACCTGGAGATCGGCCCCCGCTTCTACCTTTCAATGGGTCAAGGACGTGGTGGTCTTTGACCCCTATACCCTCCTCGTCCTCCACCTGCGCCAGGACGGGGCTTTCCGCTACGTTTCCCCCGTGGAGCTGGCGTTGCGCTGCGGCTGCGTCCTCACCGTCTGAAGCTCTCCCAAAGCTTTAAGCCCTTCCGCCTCCATGAGGGAAAGGAGCCCCTTTAGAAGCCGTCTCGGGAAAAGGGGCCCACCGTACACGAAGCCCGTGTAGACCTGAAGGAGGCTTGCCCCCGCCCGAAGCCTTTCCCAGGCGTCCTCGGGGGTTTCTATCCCCCCCACGCTCACGAGGGTTAAGCCCGGGACCTGGGCCAGGTGCTTGAGCACCTCCAGGGCCCGCCCCTTAAGGGGCCTCCCCGAAAGCCCTCCCGCCTCCCGGGCAAGGGGGCTTCGGAGCCCTTCCCGGCTTAGGGTGGTGTTCACCGCCACCAATCCCTCCAAGCGGTGCTTTAGGGCCAGAGCCGCCACCTGGTCCAAGGCCGCAAAGGAAAGGTCCAGGGCCACCTTGAGGAGGAGGGGCTTGGCCGTGGCGGGGCGGAGGCGGGAGAGGAGCTCGTCCAAGAAGGGGCCCTCCTGCAGGGTGCGCAGGCCCGGGGTGTTGGGGGAACTCACGTTGAGCACGAAGTAGTCCCCGTGGGGCTCCAAGAGGCGAAGGGCCTCCAGGTAGTCCTCCGCCGCCCTTCCCAGGGGGGTTTCCCGGTTCTTCCCCAGGTTCACCCCCACCGGGAAAGGAAGCCCCCGCGCCCGGAAGGCCTCTAGCCGCTTGGCCGCCTCTAAAGCCCCCTGGTTGTTGAAGCCCATGCGGTTGATGAGGGCGTGGTCCTCGAGGAGGCGGAAAAGCCTCGGCCTTGGGTTTCCCTCCTGGGGCCTTGGGGTGAGGGTCCCCACCTCGGCGAAGCCAAAGCCCAAGGCCCACCAGGCTCCCAGGGCGCGAGCGTCCTTGTCCATGCCCGCCGCCAGGCCCAAGGGGTTCGGAAAGGTGAGGCCCAGGGCCTCCACCGTAAGCCTCGGGTCCTCCACCCGAAGAAGCCTCGCCGGCGCCTCCAAAAGGGGCCCCCTTTCCGACCACCAGGCGAGGGCCTTCAGGGCAACCTCGTGGGCCGTTTCCGGGTCCAGGGCGAAGAGGAGGCGGTGCATCCTTTCCATTCTCCGGTAGAATGGCCCCGTGCGGAAGACGCGCTTTTCCCTTCTCATCCTGGCTACCCTCCTCGCCGCCTGTAGCTACACCTTCACCGTGGACCTGGGCTCCACAAAACTCAACCTAGACGGCCTCCCTCCCACAAACCCCTTTGGGGAGCCCTACGTGGTCTACCCCACAACGCCCCTCACCCTAACCCCCCCTCCCTTGGATGCGGTGCGGGCCCTGGAGGTGAAAGGGATAGCCAGGGCTAACCTGGCCCTAAAGGCGCGTGTCCTCGTCTACGCCCGCGCCCAAGAACCCGGATCCGAATGCTACGCCACGAGCCAGTTTGTTCTTTGCCCCGCCAGCAAGGCCGGGGAGAGGGTGGGAACCCTGGACTTCGGAGGTCGGGCAGAAACCCCCTTTACCCTCGCGGGGGATACCCTGCTCCAGGGCCTACGCCATGGGCGACTCTGGTTGGGCGTGGCCGTGGAGGGCAACGTGCCGCCCGGCCTTGGTGAAATCCGTTTGGAGGAGATGAAGGCCCACGTCACCGTGGGACTCTAGGCCTCCTTTGTGCCCTCGGGCGCTAAAGCGCCCGCCCCCTGCCTTATCATGGAAGGCAGATGAAGGACGTCTTGCGCCTGGAACTTCCCGTTCTCCCCTTGAGGAACACCGTAATCCTCCCCCACACCACCACCGGGGTGGACGTGGGCCGCCCCAAGAGCAAGAAGGCGGTGGAGGAGGCCTTGGCCGCTGACCGCCTCATCTTCCTGGTGGCCCAGAAGGACCCGGAGGTGGACGACCCCACGCCCGAAGACCTCTACGGGGTGGGCACCTTGGCGGTGGTCAAGCAGGCCATGCGCCTCCCCGACGGCACCCTGCAGGTGATGGTGGAGGCCCGGAACCGGGTGCGCCTCCAAGGGTTCGTGGCCGCCCCCTACCTCAGGGCCTTGGGCGAGGTGCTCCCCGAGCCCCCCTTGGCGGACCCTGGGCTCGCCCGCGTTTTGGTGAACGAGGTCCAGGAGGCCTTTGAGCGCTACCTGCAAAACCACAAGACCCTGCGCCTGGACCGCTACCAGCAGGAGGCCATCAGGAGCACCCTGGACCCTGCTATCCTGGCGGACCTGGTAGCCCACCACGCCACCTGGTCCCTCGAGGAGAAGCAGGACCTCCTGGAAACCCCGGAGGTGGAAGAGCGCCTGAAGAAGGTCCTGGCCCTTCTCCTGCGCGACCTGGAGCGCTTTGAGCTGGACAAAAAGATCGCCGCCCGGGTCAAGGAACAGATGGACCAGAACCAGCGGGAGTACTACCTCCGGGAGCAGATGAAGGCCATCCAGAAGGAGCTCGGGGGCGGGGAGGACTTCCTAACCGAGATTGAAGAGCTCCGGGAGCGCATTGAGAAGAAGGGCATGCCTGAGCCGGTGAAGGAAAAAGCCCTCAAGGAGCTCAAGCGCCTGGAAAGGATGCAGCCTGGCTCCCCCGAGGCCACGGTAAGCCGCACCTACCTGGACTGGCTCCTGGACGTGCCCTGGACCGAAGCGGACCCCGAGGTCCTGGACATCGCCGTCACCAAGCGCGTCCTGGACGAGGACCACTACGGCCTCAAGGACGTCAAGGAGCGCATCCTGGAGTACCTGGCGGTCCGCCAGCTCACCCAGGGCAAGGAGGTGCGGGGCCACGCCCCCATCCTCTGCTTCGTGGGGCCGCCCGGGGTGGGCAAGACCTCCTTGGGCAAGAGCATCGCCCGGAGCATGAACCGCAAGTTCCACCGCATCTCCCTGGGCGGGGTGCGGGACGAGGCGGAGATCCGGGGCCACCGCCGCACCTACATCGGGGCGCTTCCCGGCAAGATCATCCAGGGGATGAAGCAGGTGGGGGTGGTGAACCCCGTCTTCCTCCTGGACGAGATTGACAAGCTCTCCTCCGACTGGCGGGGGGACCCGGCCTCGGCCCTTTTGGAGGTCTTGGACCCCGAGCAGAACCACACCTTCACCGACCACTACCTGGACGTGCCCTACGACCTCTCCAAGGTCTTCTTCATCACCACCGCCAACACCCTTGCCACCATCCCCAGGCCCCTTCTGGACCGGATGGAGGTGATTGAGATCCCCGGGTACACCCTGCCGGAAAAGCGGGCCATCGCCCGCCACTTCCGCTGGCCCTTCCAGGTGAAGGAGGCGGGGCTCGAGGGGAAGCTGGAAATCACCGATGCCGCCATTGACCGCATCGTGCAGGAGTACACCCGGGAGGCGGGGGTGCGCAACCTGGACCGGGAGCTCTCCAAGGTGGCCCGCAAAGCGGCCAAGGACTACCTGGAGGCCCCTTGGGAGGGGGTGCGGGTTGTGGAGGCGAAGGACCTCGAGGCCTACCTGGGCGTGCCCAAGTACCGCCCCGACCGGGCAGAAAAGGTCCCCCAGGTGGGGGCGGCCCAAGGCCTGGCCTGGACCCCTTACGGGGGCGCCCTCCTCACCATTGAGGCGGTGGCCGTGCCCGGCACGGGCAAGTTGAACCTCACGGGCAACCTGGGGGAGGTGATGAAGGAGTCCGCTCACGCCGCCCTTACCTACCTAAGGGCCCACCGGGAGGAGTGGGGCTTGCCTGAGGGCTTCCACAAAGACTTTGACCTCCACGTGCACGTGCCGGAAGGGGCCACGCCCAAAGACGGCCCCTCCGCCGGCATCACCATGGCCACCGCCCTGGCCAGCGCTCTCACGGGCCGCCCGGTGCGCATGGACATCGCCATGACCGGGGAGATCACCCTAAGGGGCAAGGTCCTCCCCATCGGGGGGGTCAAGGAAAAGCTCCTCGCCGCCCACCAGGCGGGCATCCATAGGGTGATCCTGCCCAAGGAAAACGAAGCCGAGCTCAAGGAGGTGCCGGAGGAAATCCTCAAGGACCTTGAGATTACCTTCGTGGAGGAGGTGGGAGAGGTCCTGAGGCTCCTCCTCCTGCCCCCTCCTCCCCCGCCCGTGGGCGCAGGGGACCGGCCGCAACCGGGCGCAGGGGCCTAGGGCAACGCCTCCTTTCGGTTGGCGTTCACAAACACCTCCCGGCCAAACCGGGCCACCACCTCTTCTGGCGCCACGAGGGTAGCCCCCAGGGCCTCCACTACCCGCCGCAGGAGGAAGTCCCCCTCCCGGATCTGCCCTTCCACCTGGGGCAGGCAGTCCTTGTGGTAAAAGGCCATGAGGGGTTCCAGGTGGCCTTCCGGGTTCACCGGCACCACCACGGGGTAGGAGGACTCTAGGGCCTTTTCATAGAGGAAGTCCCAGTAGGCTTGGGAAAGGAAGGGAAGGTCCGTGGCCGCCACCGCCACCCAAGGGTTTTGGGCGTGGACCAAGGCCGAGTGGAGCCCAGAGAGGCTATCCGCCCCTGGAAGGAGGTCCGGGTATACGGGCACGCCAAAGCCCTCGTAGGGGCGGTTCGCCACGATAAAGCGCTCCTTCGCCCCCGAAAGGCTTTCCAGAACCCAAGCCAACAGGGGCTTTCCCCGGTAGGGGAAAAGGGCCTTGTCTTCCCCAAAGCGCCTAGACCTTCCCCCGGCAAGGACCGCCCCGCTGTACACGCCCCCAGTTTACCGCCCCCCACCGCCCCTAAAGCCTTGCCGCAAGCCCCTTTGCCAGAAGGGGCGCATACAGAAAGCCCGTGGAGCCAAAGCCCGTGAGGGCATACCCTCCCTCCACGGGAAAGAGGTAAGGAAGACCCTCCCCTGGCCCAGAAAGACGGAAGCGCACCCCCCGCCAGGCGGAGGCCACCTGGGGCCGGTAGCCCACCAGGGCCTCCGCCCCTTCCAAGAGCCACGCCACCTCCCCCTCCGTGGGGGGCGGAGGGTCTGGACCTTCCCCCTCGGGCAGGTAGCTTCCCCCAAGGGCGCTTCCCGCCAGATAGACCCGGTAGCTTAGGGCCCGGGGGAAGTAGTCCAAAAGGGTGAGCACCAGGCCCGGGATGTGCCGGCCCAGGAGGCCAAGGAGGTGCGCCCCCCGCCCACCCCCGGCGTAGACCAAGATCTCACCCCGCACCTTCTCCCCGCCTTCCAAGCGTAGGTAAGGGGGCTCCCAGGCCAAAACCCGCCCCTTTAGGAGGGGCACCCCCTGGGCCAAGCGTTCCAAGAGGGGCCTGGGCTCCAGCCAAAAGGCCTCTTCCAGCACCACGCCCCCGCCCTCCCAGCGGTGCCTAAGCCCCCCAAGCCGCTCCGCCACCCTATCCCGGTCCTTCTCGGGCACGGGGCGGTAAACGCCGAGGTGAAGGGGAGCAAAGCGGCCGTAGAAGGCGAGGGCTGCTTCCAAGGCCCTCTCCCCCTCTTCCGCCAAGGTGAAGCGCCGCCCCCTTAGGGGGTTCACCAGGGCCACAGGGGGGCGGCTCGCCTCCCCTAGGGCCTCCGCCACCACCAGCACGGAACGCCCCGCCTCCCAAAGGAGGCGGGCCAGGGTAAGCCCCGCCACCCCGGCCCCCAGGACCACCAGCTCCGCTTCCCGCATCAAAAGCGGAACCCTTCCCCCTCCTTCCGGCAAAGCCCCCGGGCGGCCAGGCCCTCCAAGAGCGCCTGGGCCTCCCCTTCCCCCATGTAAGGGGAGAGGTCTTCCGGGCGCAAGAAGCCGCCCCGCCGCCAGGCCTCCTTCATGGCAAGCCGCTCTAAAGCCGCTGGGGAAGGCCCTTGGGAAAGCACCCGCCCCTGCCAGCGGGCCACGCCCAGGTAGCCCAAAAAGGCCGCCCCCAAGGCCAAGACAAGGCCAAAAGCGGAAAACCCTAAGCCCGCCCACAGGAGGAGGAAAAGGGCCAAGGCGGCGCTTAGGGGAAGGACCCGGGCCACGCCGCCTCCTTAGGCCACCGGCAGGGGAATGGGCGCGGGCTCCCTGGCCCCCACCACCTCGCCGAAGAGGAGGTGGGGCGTGGCCTGCTTGACCTCCACCTGGTAAAGGCCCGGGGTGGGAGCTTGGGCGGCGGGGATGAGGACCGGATGGTTCCCCCGGTCGTGCCCCTGGGCAAAGCCCTCCTCCTTGGCCTGGCCCCGCACCAGGACCTCCACGGTCTTCCCCACCCACTCCAGGTTGCGGCGGTAGCTCCACTCCTTCTGCTTCTCAATGAGGCGCATCAGCCTTTCCACCTTCACCTCCCGGGGCAGGTCCTGGAAGTGCTTGTAGGCGGGGGTACCGGGGCGGGGGGAGTAGATGAACATGTAGGCCTGGTCATAGCCCACCTCATCGTAGAGGGAGAGGGTTTCCTGGAAGTCTTCCTCCGTTTCCCCGGGGAAGCCCACGATGATGTCGGTGGAGAGAACTGCATCGGGCAACAGCTCCCGGATGCGCCGGATCCTTTCCAGATAGTGGGCCCGGCGGTACTCCCGGGCCATGCGCCTAAGCACCCGGTCCGAGCCTGACTGCACGGGGAGGTGGATGTAGCGGCAGATGGCGGGGGTTTCGGCGATGGCCTCGAGGATGTCGTCGGTGAAGTTCACCGGGTGGCTCGTGAGGAACCGCACCCTGGGGATGCCCATCTGCCCCACCATCCGCAAAAGCTCGGCGAAGCTCGGGTAGCCCGGCTGGTCCTTGCCGTAGGAGTTCACGTTCTGGCCGAGAAGGGTAACCTCCACCACCCCCGCCTTCTTCAGAAGCTCAATCTCCTTCAGGATGAGGTCGGGGTGGCGGGAGACCTCGGGACCCCTGGTGGTGGGGACGATACAGTAGGTGCAGTGGTGGTTGCACCCCCGGATGATGGTCACGTGGGCGGAAAGGGCCCCCTTGGGGGGTGGGGGAATGTAGTCCAGGAGGTCGTCCCGGAAGGTGAGGTCAAAGAAGCGCTCGTTTTGCTTCAGGGCCTCGGGCAAGGAGGTGAGGGCCCCCGGGCCCAAGAGGATGTCCACGCCGAACTTCTTGGCCATCTGCTGGCCCTCGTCCAGCTGGGCCAGACAGCCCATCATGCCCACGAGAAGGCCCCGCCTCTCCTTCTCCTTGCGAAGCTGGCCCAAAAGGGAGCGCACCTTCTCCACCGGCTTGCCCCGCACGGCGCAGGTGTTCACCAGGACGAAGTCCGCCTCCTCCACCGAGTCCACCAGCTCCCACCCCAGGCTCACCAACTCGCTCGCCACCAGGTGGGAATCGTACTCGTTCATCTGGCAACCGTAGGTAATGATGTGCGCGCGCATACGCCTCCTAGGGCTACCGGGGGGATCCCGGACCCTGCGCTATCTAGTGTAGCAAGCCCTTACCAAGTGCCTCCCCTTAGCCTTTCAGGCCAGTCCTCTCCAAAAGCCCGCAGCACTCCCACCACCGCCTCCCGTAACGTCTGAAACGCTCATAGCACCGCCGCGGCATCCCATGCCCCTTCACCACCGCCACACCCCCTCCACGGGATGGCGGTACGGACCGGATGCTGGCAGGCACCCCACTTCCCTTCGGCACCCAGCGCACCCTAGTAGCGGGCCCAGGGCAAAGCAACCCTCGTCTAGATAGGCCACCCTTATACCTCCACAGATTGAGACCCTTTCCCTCTTCCTCCAACACGCCTCCACCACCTCGGGGGTAGGCCTCTCCAGGAGGTCTCCCCAAAGCCGGATCTTCTCCCGCGCCTTGGCGTCTTGGGAAAGGCGCAGGAGCGCTTGGTTTTAAGGCGAGTCCTAAGGAGCGCCGAGGTTGGAATGATAGGGCATGGGGACTTAGCGCTGACCTCTAGAGGAGAACCGGGTCCTAGGGCCGAAGAAGATGCAGGCCCGAGGCGAGAAGGCGCTGCCGCAGGGGTCTTGTGTCCAAGGCTCCCACCTGCAGGAGAAGCCTGAACCCGAGCCTCCCCGCTTCCGGATAGACGTGAAGACCCACCAGGGGAGTACGGGTGGCCCGCAAAGCCTGGAGAACGGTCACAATCCCTTCCAGGTCGGGCACCAGGAGCTCTAACCGGCTTGCCGGTGCTTGCGGACGGAGGAGGGCCAGAAGACCCCGCAGGAGGTCGTAGGCGGTAACCATACCCAGAAGACGCCCCTCCTCCACCACCGGCATGCCCCCGATGCGAACGCTCTCCATGCGCAAGGCCACCTCCTCCGGGGGCTCGTCCGGATGGGCCACGGGAACGGTCTGGAGAAAGCGAGCCAACGGAGCTTTCAGGTCCGCCCGATGGTGCATGGGAGCCCAAGGAGCCAGGAGCAAGCGGAGCTGGCGCTCCCCCAAAAGCCCCAAATAGCGCTGCCCCTCCACCACGGGTAGGTAGCGCACCCCCGTCTGCGCCATCAGGCGGTGGGCCTCCTCTAGGGACATCTGGGGCCCAGCCACCACCAGCTCGGTCCGCATGAGATCCTTGAGTAGTGGAGCGCCCATGGGTCCCCAACTCATAGCTTGATGATGGGATAGCATTGACCATATGTCAAGTTAACCTATTACACTAGGCTTTTACTGCCGAGTTTTATAGCCCATCCATGGGCAGAATGTGCCTTTTCTGCACACAAGAATAGCCACGGAAGGCCATCAAGCCTTCCGTGGGGTTACGCCGGGCCTAATGGGTTATCACCCGGCGCAAAGCTGCGAGAACCCTTTTCGCGTTGGGGCGGTAGAGGTGCTCAATGGCGCTAAAGGGCGGGTAGGGGGCGTCGTACCCCGCCACCCGCACCACGGGGGCCTCCAGGTAGTCTATGGCCCCCTCGGCGATGCGGGCGGCGATCTCCGCCCCGAAGCCCCCGGTGCGCATGGCCTCGTAGACCACGATGGCCCTGCCCGTTTCCTTCACGGCGGAAAGGAGGGTGTCCTCGTCCAGGGGCACCAGGGTTTCCAGGTCCACCACCATGACCTCCACCCCTTCCCTCTTCGCCACCTCCGCCGCCTCCAGCATCACCTCCACCATACCCCCGTAGCCGATGAGGGTGGCCGCCTTTCCTTCCCTCAGGATGCGGGCCTTGCCCAGGGGAAGGGTGTAGTAGCCCTCGGGCACCTCGGCCTTCGCGCCCCGGTAGAGCTTGATGGCCTCCAGGAAAAACACGGGGTCCGGGTCCTCAATGGCGGCGAGGAGAAGCCCCTTGGCCCTTTCGGGACTCGAGGGGATGACCACCTTCACCCCCGGCGTGTGGCAAAGGATGGCCTCCGGGGAGTCGGCGTGCTGTTCGGGGGTGTGCACGCCCCCGCCATAGGGAGCCCGCACCACCACGGGCAACCCCACCCGGCCCCGGCTGCGGTGCCGCCAACGCCCCAGGTGGGAGAGGATCTGGTCCAAGGCGGGGTAAAGGAAGCCGGCGAACTGGATCTCCGCCACGGGGCGCATGCCGCCCATGGCCAGGCCGATGGCCAGGCCCAGGATGCCGCTTTCCGCCAAGGGGGTGTCAAAGACCCGGTTCTCTCCGTACTTTCCTTGCAAGCCCTCCGTGACCCGGAACACCCCCCCAAGCCGCCCCACGTCCTCCCCAAAGACCAGGACCCGCTCGTCCCGGGCGAGGGCCAGGTCCAGGGCCTCGTTGATGGCCTGGACCATGTTGAGGACGCGCGCCTTTTCCTTCACCATACCTCCTCCACGTGCAGGCCTTGGCGCAAGGCCTCCCAGGCCCGTTTTTGGTCAGGCCCCATCTCGGCATAAACGTGTTCCACGATCTCCTCGGGCCGGGGCTCGGAGACGCTATCCGCCAGGGCGAGCTCCCTCTGGAACTCCTCCTCCAACGCCTGGAAAAGCGCCTCCTCTTTCCCCTCGTCCCATAGCCCCCTTTCCTCCAAGGCCCTCCGCAGGCGCAAAACAGGGTCTTTCTGCCGCCAAGCCTCTTCCTCCTCCTTGGAGCGGTAGCGGGAGGGGTCGTCGGAGGTGGTGTGGGGGGCGAGGCGGTAGGTGAGGGCCTCGAGGAGGGTGGGCCCCTCTCCTCGCCTCGCCCTCTCCACCGCCTTCTTGGCCTCCAGGTAGACGGCGATGGCGTCGTTCCCGTCCACCACCACCCCGGGCATGCCGTAGCCTTCGGCCCTTTGGGCGATGTACTCCACCCGCATCTGCCGGCTTTTGGGGACGCTGATGGCGTAGCCGTTGTTCTGCACCAGGAAGACCACCGGGGCCTGGAAGACGGCGGCGAAGTTGAGCCCCTCGTGGAAGTCCCCCTCGCTCGTCCCCCCGTCCCCGATGCTGGTGGCCACCACCCAGCCCTCCCCCCGGTAACGGCCCGCCAGGGCGAGCCCCACCGCCTGGGGGATCTGGGTGGCGATGGGGATATAGGGGTTCACCGCCCGCACCCCCTCGGGGAAGCGCCAGCCGGCGGGGTGGGCCCGCCAGTAGAGGATGAGGGTGTGGATGGGAAGCCCCCGGGTGAGGAGCAGGGCGCTTTCCCGGTAGCTCGGCACCACCCAGTCCCCCTCCCCCAGGGCCAGGCCCACCCCCACCTGGGCCGCCTCCTGCCCCATGAAGGGGGCGTAAACCCCAAGCCGCCCCTGCCGTTGCAGGGTCAGGGCCTTCTCGTCAAAGAACCGGGCCCGCCGCATGGCCCGGTAGAGGGCGAGGGCTTCCTCGGCCCCCAAGGGGAACTCCCCCTTTTCCAGGTACTGGACCACTTTAGGCTTCACGGGGGGAGTTTACCACACGCCCAAGCCGCTCCAGCGCCAGGGCAAGCTCCTCCTCGCTCTTGCAGAAGGCGAAGCGGAAGAGGTCCTGAGGGGCATTTTCCCGGTAAAAGGCGGAAGCGGGGATGAGGGCCACCTTCGCCTCCCGCACGAGCCAAAAAGCGTCCAAGCCCGGAAGCTCGGCCATGAGGAAGTAGGTCCCCTGGGGGAGGAAAACCCTAAGCCCCAAGGACCTCAGGCCCTCCACCAAGAGGTCCCGCCGCTTCCTGTAGCTTTCCCGCAAGGCCTCGTAGTACCCTTCCCGCCGCGCCACCCTCAAGGCCTCCGCCACCCCCGCCTGCAAGGGGGTGGGGGCGGAAAAGCTCGTCCACTGGCGCATCCCCGCCAGGGTGGGCATAAACTCGGGCGGGCCCACGATCCAGCCCACCCGGTAGCCCGTGGCCTCGAGGCGCTTCCCGGCGCTCCCCACGGTGAAGGTGCGCTCGGGGGCGAAGTCCCTGAGGCGCTTAGGCCGCTCCCCGAAGTAAAGCTCATCGTAGACCTCGTCGGAGATGAGGAAGAGGCCGTGCCTCCGGGCGAGCTCGGCCACCGCCTTGAGCTCGCCCTCGCCGAAGACCAGGCCCGTGGGGTTCATGGGGGCGTTGAGGAGGAGGGCCCGGGTCCTCGGGGTAATGGCCCTTTCCAGGGCGGCGAGGTCCAAGCGGAAGCCCTCTGGGGTCAGGTCCAGGCGCACGAGCCGCGCCTCCGCCCCCGCCAGGAAGGCGTCGGGCAAGTAGACGTCAAAAAAAGGCTCTAGGACCACCACCTCCTCCCCCGGCCCCGCCAGGCTTTGGAGGAGGACGTAGAGGGCCTCCGTGGCCCCCGAGGTCACCACCACGCCCTCGGGCGCCACGCCGAACTCCTCCGCCAAGGCCTCCCGCAAAAGGGGAAGGCCCGCTGGGGGGGCGTACTGGTCGTACCGCCCCAAGGCCCGCCCCACCGCCTCCAGGAGGAAGGGGGGCGGGGGGTTGGAGGGGAAGCCCTGCCCCAGGTTCACCGCCCCGAGCTCCCTCGCCAGGGCGCTCATCTTGGGGAAAATGCTCTCCTTCGCCGCCTGGGTCCGGGGGTGGAGCCGCATAAATATGAGTTTAGCCCGCCATGCGCAGGAGGGCGAGGAAGCTCTCCAACTCCAGGCTCGCCCCGCCCACCAAACCCCCGTCCACGTTGGGCATGGAGAGGAGCTGGGCGAAGTTCGTGGGGTTCACGCTTCCCCCGTAGAGGATGCGCACCCGCCCCGCAAAGCCCTCCCCGTACCGCTCCGCCAGGGCTTGGCGGATGGCCCGGTGCATGGCCTCGGCGTCCTCCGGGGTGGCGTTCCTCCCGGTGCCGATGGCCCAGACGGGCTCGTAGGCGATGACGAGGGCGTCCGGGGAAGGGGGCTCCACCCCCTCCAGGCTTCCTTGGAGTTGGGCCAAGGTGTAGGGCACCGCCTCCCCCCTTTCCCGCACCTCCAAAGGCTCCCCCACGCAGAGGATGGGGGTGATACCTTCCTCCAGAAGCCGCTTGGCCTTCTCCGCCACCAGGCGGTCCGTCTCCCCGTGGTAGCGCCGCCTTTCCGAGTGGCCCACGATGGCGTAGCGGCACCCGAGGTCGGCGAGCATCCGGGCCGAAACCTCCCCCGTGTAGGCCCCTTCCCGGTGGGCGGAGACGTCCTGGGCCCCGTAGGCCACCTGGCTCCCCGAGAAAACCTCCTTGGCGGCGGGGAGCATGGGGTAGGCGGGAAGGAGGGCCACCTCCGATTGCAAGGGGGGAAGGAGCCTTTTGAGCTCGGCGAACCAAACCCGGGCTTCCGAAGGGACTTTATGCATCTTCCAGTTGCCCGCCACCAGTACCCGGCGCATGGGGCCATCATAACGAAAACCCCGCCCCCCTCGAGGGGGGCGGGAAGGAAGGGGGCCTACTCCAGGACCTCAATCCCGGGGAGCGTGCCCTTTTCCAAGAACTCCAGGCTGGCCCCGCCCCCGGTGGAAACGTGGCTAAAGCGCTCTTTCAGGCCCAGGCGGTTCACCGCCGCCACGGAGTCGCCCCCGCCCACCACGGTGAAGGCGCCCTCGAGGGCGGCCACGGCCCGGCCCACGCCCAAGGTCCCCTGGTCAAAGGGGGGCACCTCAAAGACCCCCATGGGCCCATTCCAGAACACTGTCTTGGCCCCCTTGAGGGCCTCGGCGAAGGCCTCCTGGGTCTTGGGGCCGATGTCCAAGCCCATGTAGGGCACGGGGATGGCGTCCGCCGGAAAGACCCGGGTTTCCACCCCCGTGGCGATCTCCGTGGCCGCCACCACGTCCTGGGGAAGGTAAACCCGGACGCCCAGGCCCTCCGCCCGCTTGAGGAGGTCGCGGGCCAGGTCCAGGCGGTCCTCCTCCACCAGGCTCTTCCCCACCTCACCCCCCAAGGCCTTGAGGAAGGTGAAGGCCATGGCACCGCCGATGAGAAGCCGGTCAATGCGGGGCAGAAGGCTCTCAATGACCCCGATCTTGTCGGAAACCTTGGCCCCGCCCAGGACCACGGCGTAGGGCCGCTCGGGCTCGTGGAGGAGGCGGGAGAGGGCCCGCACCTCCTTCTCCATGAGGAAGCCGGCGTAGGCGGGGAGAAGCCGCGCCACCCCCACCACGCTGGCGTGGGCCCGGTGGGCGCTCCCGAAGGCGTCCAGGACGAAGGCGTCGCCAAGCCGGGCGTAGCGGGCGGCGAGCTCGGGGTCATTCTTCTCCTCCCCCGGCTCAAAGCGGACGTTTTCCAAAAGCGCCACCTCCCCTGCCCCCAAGGCCCGCACCGCCTGGTAGGCCTCCTCCGAGCCCGGGCTGTGGGGCACGAAGCGGACCCCCGGGAGGTGGCGGGCCAAGGCCTCGGCCACGGGGGCGAGGGAGTACTTGGGGTCGGGCCCCTTGGGCCGGCCCAGGTGGGAGAGGAGGACCAAAGAGGCCCCCCCTTCCAGGAGGTGGCGCAGGGTGGGGAGGCTCTCTTGGATGCGGGTTTCGTCCTGGACCACCCCGTTTTGGATGGGGACGTTGTAGTCCACCCGCACCAAGACCCGCTTCCCCTTGGGGTCCAACTGGCGCAGGGTGCGCATCTAGACCCCCTTCTTCAGGACGAGCTCCACCAGGTCCGCCACCCGGTTGGCGTAGCCCCACTCGTTGTCGTACCAGGCGAAGACCTTCACCAGGTTGCCGATGGCCTTGGTGAGCTTGCCGTCCACGATGGAGGAGTGCGGGTCCATGACGATGTCCTGGAGGACGATCTCGTCCTCGGTGTAGGCGAGGATGCCCTTTAGGGGCCCCTCCGCCGCGGCCTTGAGGGCGGCGTTCACCTCCTCCGCCGTCACCTCCCGCTTGAGGAGGGCGGTGATGTCGGAGATGCTCCCCGTGGCCGTGGGCACCCTTAGGGCGGTGCCGTCAAAGCGCCCCTTGAGGGAGGGCAGGACCAAGGCGGTGGCCTTGGCCGCCCCCGTGGTGGTGGGGATGATGTTGATGGCGGCGGCCCGGGCCCGGCGCAGGTCCTTGTGGGGCAGGTCCAGAAGCCTCTGGTCGTTGGTGTAGGAGTGGACCGTGGTCATGAGGGCCTTCTCCACCCCGAAGGCCTCCTCCAGGACCTTCATCACGGGGGCCAAGGAGTTGGTGGTGCAGGAGGCGTTGGAGAGGATGTGGTGCTTGGCGGGGTCGTAGGCCTCGTGGTTCACCCCCATGACGATGGTGATGTCCTCCCCCTTGGCGGGGGCGGTGATGATGACCTTCTTGGCGCCGGCCTCGAGGTGGGCCTTTGCCTTTTCGGCGTCGGTGAAGACGCCGGTGGACTCCACCACCAGGTCCACGCCCACCGCCTTCCAGGGGATCTCCTTGGGGTCTTTGATGGCGGTGGCCCGGATGGCCTTGCCGTCCACGTAAAGGTTTTCCTCGTCGTAGCCCACCTCGCCGGGGAAGCGGTGATAGACGGAATCGTACTTCAAAAGGTGCGCCAGGGTGCGGTTGTCCGTGAGGTCGTTGATTAGGGCCACCTCCACGCCCCGGGTGTGCAGGATGCGGAAGACCTGGCGCCCGATGCGGCCGAACCCGTTAATCCCTACCTTCATGGTTCACCTCCTATATGGAAACCCTTCCACCCTCACCGCCCCACCGCGAAAGGCATGGGAGGCCAAGGGGAAGAAGGCACGGCTCCAGTATACCCCTAGATCCTTAAGCCTCCCGGCCCACACCTTTAAGGCCTTGACATGTAAACCGCCAAGCAATAACTTGGTTGACGACTATGAAGACGGAAGCCCTGAGTTACACCCCCTTGGCCAAGACCCTTTGGCCCAAGCGCACCTTGGCCCGCGACCTAAGCCTGGTCCTGGCGGGAAGCCTCTTCGTGGCCCTCACCGCCCAGGTGGCCATCCCCCTCCCCTTCACCCCGGTGCCCATCACCCTCCAGACCCTGGGCCTCCTCCTGGTGGGGGCGGCCCTGGGGAGCCGGCTCGGTTTCCTAGCCCTCCTGGCCTACCTCCTGGAGGGGGCCATGGGGCTTCCCGTCTTCGCCGGGGGCACGGGCGGGGTGGCCAAAATCCTCGGGCCCACGGGGGGGTTCCTCCTCGCCTTCCCCCTGGCGGCGGGGCTCGCGGGGCTCTTGGTGGAGCGGTTCGGCCTGGACCGCACTTTCCTCGGCACCCTTCTCGCCATGCTCGCCGGCAACGCCCTCCTCTACCTGGTGGGCCTCCCCTGGCTTGGGGCCTGGCTCATGGGGGTGGGCAAGTTCACGGGGATAGGGGGGCTCTTGGCCATGGGGCTTTTCCCCTTCATCCCCGGCGACCTGGTGAAGGCGGTGCTCGCCGCCCTCCTTCTGCCCACGGCCTGGCGCTTCCTGGGCCGGCGGTAGATGCGCCTCGCCCTGGCCCACCTCGCCAGGCGGGATAGCCCGAAAGCGCTCCTTAGGGCCCTCCGCCCCCTGGCCCAAGAGGCGCGGGCCGAGGGGGCGGGGCTTTTGCTCCTTCCCGAGCTCCTCCTGGGCAAGCGGGAAGCGCCGGACCTGCCCCAGGCCCTGGAGGAGCTGGCGGGGGAAGAGGGCCTAAAGGTGGCGGCGGGCCTCCTCCTGGAAGGGGAAAACCGCCTCCAGGTCTTTCCCCACGGCCCCGCCTACGCCAAGGTCCACCTCTACCTGACGGAGGAGGAAGAGGGGGACATGGGGCTCCGCCCAGGGGAGGGTCCCGTACCCCTCGTCCACGGGGGCCGCACCTTCGGCCTCGCCCTCTGCTACGACCTGGACTTCCCCGAGCTCTTCCGGGCCTACGCCCTCGAGGGCGCCCAGGGCTTTCTGGTGGGGGCTGCCTGGCCCGGGGCCTACGCCGAGCTCATGGAGGTCCTGGCCCGGGCCCGGGCGGCGGAGAACCAGGCCTACCTCCTCCTGGCGAGCCGGGCGGACACGGGAAGCCCAAGCCTCTTCGTGGGCCCCGACGGCCGGGTCCTCGGGCGGAGGGAGGAAGAGGGCCTTCTCCTTGCCGAGCCGGACTGGGGGTTCCTCGAGGCCTACCGGGCCCGGTATCCCCTCCTGAAGCACCGCCGGGAAGGGGCCTACCGCCTCTGGTAAGATAGCCCCTGTGCTGGAGAACCGCCGGGCGCGGCACGACTACGAGATCCTGGAGACCTACGAGGCGGGCCTGGTCCTCAAGGGGACGGAGGTGAAGTCCCTGAGGGCGGGGAAGGTGGACTTCACCGGGAGCTTCGCCAAGTTTGAGGATGGGGAGCTTTATTTGGAAAATCTCTACATAGCCCCGTACGAAAAGGGCTCCTACACCAACGTGGACCCCCGCCGCAAGCGCAAGCTCCTCCTCCACCGCCACGAGCTCAACCGCCTGCGGGGCAAGGTGGAGCAGAAGGGGCTCACCCTGGTCCCCCTCAAGATCTACTTCAACGAGCGGGGCTACGCCAAGGTCCTCCTGGGCCTCGCCCGGGGCAAGAAGGCCTACCAGAAGAAGGAAGACGATAAGAAGAAGGCGGTGCGCCGCGCCCTGGAGGAGCTATGAGGCTTTGGGCCCTGGTCCTCTTCGCCGCCTTGGCCTTCGCCCAGGCCCCCAAGCCCCTAAGGGTGGGCGGCCTCACGGGGGAGGCCCTCTACCCTGGGGGGCGGGGGGTGGCCTACGGGCCCGCCCGCCTGGTGGCCCAGGGCCTGGGGCTTGCCCTTTGGCAGGGGGAAGGCCGCCTGGCCCTGGGCCTAGGGAGCCGGCAGAAGGTCTTCCCCATCCTGGACCAGGAGGCCCAGGCCGTCTCCCGCCTGGCCGCCTGGCGGCGGGGGGGCGAGGTCTACGTGCCCCTCCGCCCCCTGGCCGAGGCCCTCGGCCTCACCTACCGGGCCCAGGAGGGCATTCTCCTGGACCTGCCTTGGGCGGAGCTCCAGGGCGTGGACCAGGGCCATGGCCGCATGGTCTTCCGCTTTTCCCGAGAGGTGAACGCCCGCCTCCAGGAGGGCGGGGTCCTCTTCCTCCTCGCCAAGGGGGAGGGAGCGGGGCTAAGGCAGGAACCCTTAGGGCTCTTCCTGCCCCTTAGCGCTCCCCCCGACCGCCTCTACTACCCGGGGGGAGGCCAGGTGGCCCTGGAGTGGGGGCCCTTGCCCAGGGCCAAGCCCCTGGTCCTCCTGGACCCCGGGCACGGGGGCGAGGACCGGGGGGTAGACCTCGGGGGGCTCCCGGAAAAGGACCTCACCCTGGACCTGGCCCGCCGGGTGGCGGCCCGCCTCCCGGGAAGCCGCCTCACCCGGACCCGGGACCAAAGCCTGCCCCTCGAGGCCCGCATGGCCCAGGCGCAAGGGGCAGCGGTCTTCTTATCCCTGCACGCCATCCGGGGAAGCGCCCTCAACCTCTACCTGCCCAAGGAGCGCTCCCTAGCCCTGGCCCAAAACGCCGAAAGCCTCCTCGCCACCGCCCCCGCCGAGGAGCGGGCCCTCCTCAAAACCTACGCCGGGGATCCCAGGCGTCTTGCCGCCGCCCTGGAACGGTCCTTTTCCACCTTGGGCCTGGTCCTGGCGCGGGCGGAGGGGCCCTATGCCCTCACGGACCTGCCGGGGGCGGCGGTCCTCTTGGAAGTCGGCGTAGAGCGCCTCAAAAACCCGCAAGACCGGGAGGCCCTGGCCGAGGCCATCGCCCGGGGCATCCAAGCCTACCTGGAGGAATGAGCGTGCGCGGGTTATTTACCTTTTGGAACGTGCTCGGCCTCCTCATCTTCGCCCTGGGGGCCTTCGTCTACTGGAAAAGCGCCGGGAAAGAGGCCACGGGGGCCTTGCCCCTGCCCTCGGAAGGCGAGGCCAAGGCGAACGCCCTCGTCCTGGTCCTCCACCGCCCCGACCCACCCCGGGGCTTCCTGAAGGAAACGGAAACCCTCACCCTCGCCCCCGGGGAAAGCCCCGAGGGCCGGGCCCTCGCCGCCTGGGCCGAGGCCACCCAGTCCCCCAGGCCCAGGGCCCTCTTCCGCACGGGCAAAACGTTGGTGGTGGACCTGCCCGCCAACTTCGCCCAAGGGCTGGACGCCACCGGGGAGGCCTTCCGGCTCTATAGCCTGGCCTACACCCTCCTCGCCACCTTTCCCGAGGCGGAGGAGGTGCGCTTTCTGGTGGAGGGGAAGCCCACCCCCGGCCTGGCCCACCTGGACCTGCAAAAACCCATCCGCCTGCCATGAGCGAAGCCTGGCGCATTGACCGCTTGACGCTTCAAGGGTTTAAGTCCTTCGCCGAGCGCACCACCCTGGACTTCCCCGACCCCGTCACGGGGATCATCGGCCCGAACGGCTCGGGCAAGAGCAACCTGGTGGAGGCCTTGCGCTTCGTCACCGGGGCCCGGGCCCACGAGCTAAGAGGCCAGGAGCTCGCCGCCTTCCTCTTCCACGGGGCGGAGGGCCGCCCCCCCTTGGGCTACGCCGAGGTACGGCTGGAGCTTTCCCGGGGGAAGGAGCGCCTGGTGGTGGAAAGGCGGCTTGAGGGGGAGCGCACCTTCCTCAAGGTGAACGGCCGCCCGGCCAGCGCCAAGGCCTTGGCCCTCGCCCTGGCGGGCACCGGCCTGGGCCGGGGGGGGTACGCCATCGTGGGCCAAGGGGAGATCGGGGCCCTGCTGGAAGCCCCCGAGGAGGTGCTCCTCGCCCACCTGGAGGAGGCCGCCGGGCTCAGGCCCGTGGCGGAGGCGGCCAAGATGGCGGAGGAGCGGCTTAAGGAGGCCTCTGCCCTTCTAAAAGAGCGGGAGGAGGCCTTGGGGCGCCTAAAGGCGGAGGCCAGCCGGCTCCAAGGGGAAGCGGAAAGGGCGGCCCGGGCCCGGGCCTTGGACCTGGAGGCGCTGAGGCTTCGGCGAAGCCTCCTCCTGGCCCGCATGGAGGAGGCGGAGGCGGAGATGGCCAAGGCCCGGGCCCGCCTCGAGGACCTGGCAAAGGAGGAAGCCCTCCTCAAGGAGGCGCAACGGGCCCTCAAGGAGCGCCAAGAAGCCCTCCGCGCCGAGGAGGAAACCCTGCGGCGCCGGCTAGAGGAGGTGCGCCTCCTCCTCAAGGAACGGGAGGGGCTTCAGGCGGAAGAGCGGGAGCTTTCCCGGGTCCTCAAGGCCCTGGACCGGCCGCCCCCGGAGGACCCTGGACCCCCCATCCCCGCCCCGCCGGTGGAGGCGAAGGAGGTCCGGGCCCGCCTCGCCCGGCTGAAGGCGGAGGAGGCCAAGCTCCTTGCGGAAAGGCGCCGCCTGGAGGAAGCTTGGCGCCGCTACGAGGCCGAAGCCGCCCGCCACGAGGAGCGCCTACGCCAGTACCAAGAAGCCCTGGCGGAACGGGAGCGCCTCCAGGCGGAGCTTGCCGAAAAGGAAGCGGCCCTGGCCAGGCTTGAGGAAGCTTGGGAAAAAAGGAAGTCCCTGGAAGCCCAGCTAGAAGAGGCCAAGGCCCAGCTCAAGGCCGCTTCCCGGGAGCGGGAACGCCTAAGCCGCCTTCTGGAGGCGGGGATGGACCTGCACGAGGGCCCCAAGCGGGTGCGGGGGCTAAGGGGGATCCTGGGGGTGGTGGCGGACCTGGTGCGGCCCGAGCCCGGGCTGGAAGTGGCCCTGGAGGTGGCCCTAGGCCCCAGGCTCCAGTGGGTCCTGGCCCAGGACGAGGAGGCGGCCAAGGCGGCCATCGCCCTCCTCAAGCGGGAAGGGGGGCGGGCCACCTTCCTGCCCCTCACCCTCCTCCACCCACCCCCCGCCCCCAACCCCAAGCCCGCCCCCGGGCTCCTCGGCCCCGCCTACCGCCTGGCCTCCTTGCGCGCCCCCGGGCTTCCCGCCGAGGCCATCCTCCTCGCCCTTTTGGGGGATACCCTGGTCTTCGCCGACCTGGAGGCCGCCCTGGCCTACCGCCGCGCCGGGGGCCGGGAGCGGCTCGTGACCCGGGAAGGCGAGGTGCTGGAGCGCCTCGGGGCCCTCACCGGGGGGCGGGTCAAGGGGGGCGGGGAAACCCTCCTCCTGCGCCGCCGCCTCGAGGACCTGGCCGAGGAGGAAACCCGGCTTCGGGAACGCATCCACGCCCTAGAGGAGGCCCTTAAGCCCCTCCCCCCCGCCCAGGCCTTCGCCGAGGCCAAGGCCAAGGTGGCGGCCCTCCAGGCCAGGCTCAAGGCCCCCCTTCCCCCAGCCCCCAAGCCCCCCACCCCGCCCGAGGCCGCCTGGGACGAGGGGAAGCTCAAGGCCTTGGCGGAGGAGCGGCAGGCCCTGGAGGGGCTCTTGGCCCAGGCGGAGGCCCACGCCCGCTGGCGCCTCCTGGCCGAGGCCCACGCCGCCTGGCAGAAAGCAGCGGAGGAAGCGGCCCGGGTAAGGGAACGCCTCGCCGAGCTCAAGGAGCGCCTCGAGGCCACCCTTCCCCTCCTGGAGGAGGCCAAGGTCCTGGAAGCCCAGCTATCCAAGCTCCGGCAGGAGCGCCAAGCCCTGCAGGAGCAGGAGGCCCGCACCCTCACCCAGGCCAACACCCTCCTGGCCGAACGGGAAAGCCTCCGCCTCCTCCTGGCAAGGCGGGAAGCCACCTTGGAGGAGCTATCCCGGGAACTCGCCCCCCTACCCGAGGCGGAGAGGATACCGGGCTCCCCAAGAGCGCTCCAAGCCCGTCTAGCCCAGGTCCTCAAGGAGCGGGAAAGCCTGGGCCCCGTGAACGCCCTGGCCGAAAGGGAGCTAGCGCCCCTCCTGGAGGAACTCGCCCTGCGGGAGCGGGAGGTGGCGGAGGCCAAGGAAGCCCTTTTGCGCCTGGAGGCGGAAACCCAAGCCGTGGAAAGGGCCTACGCCGAGCGCCTCAAGGAAAGCTTCCTCCGCTTCCAGGAGGCTTTCCGCACCCAGGCCCTGGCCCTCCTGGGGGCCCAGGCGGAGGTGAGGCGGGAGGGCCGGGGGCTAAAGCTCCTCCTGGTGCCCCAGGGCAAGCGCACCCAGGACCTCCGCCTCCTTTCCCTGGGGGAGAAAACCCTCGGCGCCTTGGCCTTCCTCTTCGCCCTGGGGGAGCTCCAAGGGGGGCTTCCCCTGGCGGTGTTGGACGAGGTGGACGCCGCCCTGGACGAGGCCAACCTCCTCCGCTTCGCCCGGTTTTTGGCCTCGGGGCGCCAGTTCATCCTCGTCACCCACCAAAAGCGCACCATGGAAGCCTGCCACGCCCTCTACGGCGTCACCTCGGACAGGGGCGTGAGCCGGGTGTACGCCATCCGCAAGGAGGTGGCCCATGACCTTTGACGCGTACCAGGAAGAGGCCAAGAAGACCGCCCTCTACCCCGAGGCCTACCGCCTCCTCTACCCCACCCTGGGCCTGGCGGGGGAGGCGGGGGAACTGGCCAACAAGGTGAAGAAGGTCCTCCGCGACCACGGGGGCAGGCTTACCCCCGAGATCCGGGAAGCCCTCTTGCAGGAGCTTGGGGACGTACTCTGGTACGTGGCCCAGGTGGCCACGGACCTGGAGGTGCGCCTCGAGGCGGTGGCCCAGGCCAACCTGGAGAAGCTCCGCTCCCGCAAGGCGCGTGGGAAGCTTTCGGGGTCTGGGGATAATCGCTAACGAGAGTTGCTTGCACAATTACGTCAAGCCCCCCGCCACCTGGGACGAACTCAACGCCGATGAGGCTAGGAAGGACGCGTACGCCGAATACCGCCGCTGGTACCTGCGCCTGAAGCGGGCGGACTAAGGGAAACCCCCTGGGGTAAGGACCCAGGGGGTGTTCCCTCAGTCAAAAAGGTCAAAGAATTCCAAGAAGCCTTTCTTTTTCTTGTAGGGTTTGCCCTCCTTGCGGTAGTAGGCCTCCCGCTCCTCCTCGTAGGCCCTCTCCACCGCCCGGGCCTCGGCGAGGAGCTTTTCCAGCTCCCCCCGGTCCAACCACACCCCCCCGCACTGGGGGCAGACGTCTATGAGCACCCCCCGGCGCTCCACCTCCTTCATGCCCACGCCGCACTGGGGGCAGAGGAGAAGGGGCATCTACTCCTCCCTCCGCCCCATGAGGAGGCTGGCGTAGTAGAGGATGGTGGCCAGGGAGCTGGCCAGGGCCGCCACGTAGGTCAGGGCCGCCCAGGTGAGCACCTGCCGCGCCGGGCCCATCTCCCGGGCGTCCAGGAAGCCCATGCGCTTCAGGAAGTCCAGGGCCCTCCGGGAGGCGTCAAACTCCACGGGCAGGGTGATGAGCTGGAAGAAGGCCACCGCCAGGTAGAGGTAAAGCCCGAGCTTCGCCAAGCCCAAGGCCCCCACCATGAGCCCGAGCACCACCAGGATGGGCCCCAGGTTGCTCCCGAGGCTCGCCGCGGGCCAAAGGCTTGCCCGCACCCTGAGCCAAGCGTAGCCCTGGGCGTCCTGCACCGCATGCCCCACCTCGTGGGCCGCCACCGCCAAAGCGGCGAGGCTTGGCGAAGCGTAGTTGGGCTCGGATAGCCGCACCGCCTTGGCGTGCGGGTCATAGTGGTCCGTCAAGGCCCCGGGCACCGGTTCCACCCGCACGTGGGTGAGCCCGTGTGCGTCCAGGATGGCCCGGGCCACCTGGGCCCCGGTGAGCCCCCGGGCGTTGGCCACCCGGCTGAAGCGGGCGAAGGTGGCCTGCAGACCCCCTTGAATGGCCAGGCTAGCCACGAAAACCACGGCCATGAGCGCGATCGCCAGTAAGTCCATGCTTCACCTCCTTGCGGGACGTAGCAAAAACCGAGGCCACCTTTTAGGTGGTCTCGCCATGCGCCTAAAGCGCCCCAGCCGACCGGGGAAACCTCCCGTACTGACGACCGGCTGGCCCCCGAATGGGGGCGGCTACTCCCCGCAGGTACCTTTATACCAGACCCCGCCCTGGGGAACAAGGAGGTTATGGGAATTGTGTCCCCTGTTCTTTGCATTCAGACACTCAAGGGTATATTGGGAGCGGGAGGTGCCTATGGGATACGCGCATCCGGAGGTTCTGGTCAGCACCCAATGGGTGCAGGAGCACTTGGAGGACCCTGGGGTACGGATCCTCGAGGTGGACGAGGACATCCTCCTCTACGAGACGGGCCACATCCCAGGGGCCCAGAAGATTGACTGGCAGAGGGACTTCTGGGACCCGGTGGTGCGGGACTTCATCAGCGAGGAAGGGTTTGCCCAGCTCATGGAAAGGCTCGGCATCTCCAACGACACCACCGTGGTCCTCTACGGCGACAAGAACAACTGGTGGGCCGCCTACGCCTTCTGGTTCTTCAAGTACAACGGGCACAAGGACGTGCGCCTCATGAATGGGGGACGGCAGAAGTGGGTAGAAGAGGGCCGGCCCCTCACCACCGAGGTCCCGAGCTACCCCCCGGGCCGCTACGAGGTCCCCTACCGGGACGAGTCCATCCGCGCCTACCGGGACGACGTCTTGGAGCACATCCTCAAGGTCAAGGAGGGGAAGGGGGCCTTGGTGGACGTGCGGAGCCCCGAGGAGTACCGGGGCGAGCTCACCCACATGCCCAACTACCCGCAGGAAGGGGCCCTGCGCGCCGGGCACATCCCCGGGGCCAAGAACATCCCCTGGGCCAAGGCGGTGAACCCCGACGGGACCTTCAAAAGCGCTGAGGAGCTAAAGGCCCTCTACGAGCCCTTGGGCATCACCAAGGACAAGGACGTGGTGGTCTACTGCCGCATCGCCGAGCGCTCCAGCCACTCTTGGTTTGTCCTCAAGTACCTCCTGGGCTACCCCCACGTGAAGAACTACGACGGCTCCTGGACGGAGTGGGGCAACCTGGTGGGGGTACCCATCGCCAAAGGGGAGGAGTAAGGGGAGGCCCCGGGGCATCCCGGGGCCTTTTCAGTCCACGCTGAAATAGCGGGCCTCGGGGTGGTGGACCACCAGGGCGCTGGTGGCGTGCTCGGGATCCAGTTGGAAGTTTTCCGTGAGCCGCACGCCGATGCGGGCAAAGCCCATAAGCCGGTCCAGCTTGGCCTGGTCCGAGAGGTCGGGACAGGCGGGGTAGCCGAAGGAGTAGCGGGCCCCCTGGTAGCCCTGCTGGAAGAGCTTCTGGATCTCCGTGGCGTCCTGGCCGGCGATGCCCCACATCTGCCGCATGCGCTTGTGCCAGTACTCCGCCAAGGCCTCCGTCATCTCCACGGCGAAGCCGTGGACGAAGAGGTAGTCCTGGTACGCCCCCCCTTCAAAGAGGGCCCGCGCCTTCTTGCCAGGCTCCTCCCCCATGGTGACGAGCTGCACCCCAAGCACATCCCGGGCCCCTTCGCTGAAGGCGGGAAGCCACGCCTCCTCGTCTCCTAGGGGCGGGGCGTAGCGGGGGCGGAAGTAGTCCACGAGGCTCAGGCCCCCGCCCCGTTGCCGGGGAAAGCGGAAGCGCTCCAAAACCTCCCCCGTTTCCGGGGAATAGACCCAAAGCTCCTCCCCCTCCCGGGCCACGGGGAAGAAGCCATAGAGCACCCTGGGCCGAAGCCACCCTTCCTCCCGCGCCTCCTTGAGGAGGCGGCGGAACACGGGCTCCGCCTCCCGCTCCACCAAGGCCCGCCACTCCTCCCGGCTCATGCCCTTTCGGCTATACCCCCACTGCCCCCGGTAAAGGGCGAGCTTGTTCACGTAGTGGGCGATGGTGGCCAGGTCCAGGTTCTCCTCCACCCGCACCCCGAAGAAGGGGGGGCGGGGGATGGCGGGGGGCTCGCCCACGGGCTTGGGGCGGGCCTCCACTTTGGGCGCCTCCCGCTTGGGGCGGGCCGGAGCCTTCCGGGTGAGCTCGGGAGGAGCGTGGCCCGTGAGCTCCTCCATGAGCTTCAGGCCCTCAAAGGCATCCTCCGCGTAGTAGACGTTGGGGTAGATGGCCCGAAGCTCCTCCTCCACGAAGCTCCGGGTAAGGGCCGCCCCGCCCAGGATGACGGGGAGGGTATACCCCCTATCCCGCATGTACTCCAGGTTTTCCTTCATCACCTGGGTGCTCTTCACCAAGAGGCCCGACATGCCCACGGCGTGGGGCTTGTGCTCCTCCACCGCCCTTAGGATCTCCTCAATGGGCACCTTGATGCCCAGGTTCACCACCTGGTAGCCGTTGTTGGTGAGGATGATGTCCACCAGGTTCTTGCCGATATCGTGCACGTCCCCCTTCACCGTGGCCAGGACCATCCGGCCCTTGCCCGCACCCCGCTTTTCCATGTGGGGCTCCAGGTGGGCCACGGCCCTTTTCATCACCTCGGCGGCCTGGAGGACGAAGGGAAGCTGCATCCTTCCCGCCCCAAAGAGCTCCCCCACCTCCTTCATGCCCGCAAGGAGGGGGCCGTTGATGAGGTCCAAGGGCTTATGCCCTTGCCTTAGGGCCTCGTCCAAGTCGGCCTCGAGGCCCACCTTCCTCCCCTCCACCACCCGCCGCTTGAGCCTTTCCAAGAGGGGCAGGGCCTGGAAAAGGTCCTCCTTTTGGGCCAAGTCCTCCTGGTGGGCCTCAAAGTAGGCCATGAAGGCCATGAGGGGGTCGTACCCTTCCCTCCTTCGGTCGTGGATGAGGTCCAGGGCCAAGGCGTAGGCCTCCTCGGGGATCTGGGCGATGGGGAGGATCTTCCCCGCATCCACGATGGCGGCGGTGAGGCCCCGCTTCCTGGCCTCGTCCAGGAAGACGGAGTTGAGGACCCGCCTGGCCCTGGGCTTTAGGCCGAAGGACACGTTGGAAACCCCCAGGATGAACCCCACCCCGGGAAGCCGCTCCCTTAGCTCCTCCATGGCCAAAAGGGTCTCCTTGGCCAGGGGGCGGCTCTCCTCGTCCCCTTGGGTGATGGGGAAGGTGAGGAGGTCAAAGAGGAGGTCCTCCGGGCGGAAGCCGTGGTGCTCCGTGAGCCGCTCGTACATGCGCAAGGCCACCCGGACCTTCTCCTCCCGGGTCTTGGCCATGCCCTTCTCGTCAATGGCCAGGACCACCAGGGCCGCCCCGTGGGCCTTGGCCAAGGAGGCCACCCGGTCAAACCGCTCCAGGCCGTCCTCCAGGTTGGCGGAGTTCAGGAGGACCCGGCCCGGCAGGTACTTGAGGGCGAGCTCCATGGCCTCGGGGGAGGTGGAGTCCACCATAATAGGCACGGTGACGGCGGTGGCGAGGCCTGGGAGAAGCCAGTTGAGGTCGGCAAGCTCGTCCCGCCCCGTCCAGGCCACGGAGAGGTCCAGGGCGTGGGCCCCCTCCGCCACCTGCTCCCGGGCCAGGGCCAGGATGCCCTCGAGGTCCTTGGCGAAAAGCATCTCCCGGAAGCGCTTGCTCCCCGTGGCGTTCAAGCGCTCCCCCACCAGGAAAAGGCTCGTCTCCTGCCGGAGGGGCACCGCCTGGTAGAGGGAGGCCACCTGGGGCGGGAAGGCCTTGGGCCTCTCCCTGACGGGAACCCCCTGGACCGCCTCCGCCACCTTGCGGATGTGCTCGGGCCCCGTGCCGCAACACCCCCCCACGGCGTTCACCCCGTACTCCAGGACGAACTTGCGGTGCCACCGGGCGAGCTCCTCGGGGGTGAGGTCGTAGACCACCTTCCCCCCTTCGTTCCGCGGCAGGCCGGCGTTGGGCAGGCAGGCCACGAAGCGGGTGCTGT
Organism: Thermus hydrothermalis; assembly: GCF_022760925.1. Classification (NCBI taxonomy): domain Bacteria; kingdom Thermotogati; phylum Deinococcota; class Deinococci; order Thermales; family Thermaceae; genus Thermus; species Thermus hydrothermalis. The sequence continues at coordinate 127,314 of NZ_JAKTNT010000004.1, forward strand.
TCTGGGCGAAGTAGCGCACCTTGCTGTCCATGAGGTCGGGGCCCGTGGCGCAGTTCATGCCCACCACGTCCACGGGCAGGCTCTCCAAAGCGGCCAAGGCCGCCTGCTCGTCCGTGCCCACCAGGAGGGTGCCCGTGGCCTCAAAGGTCACCTGGACCTGCAGGGGCACCTCCCGCTTTACCTCGGCCATGGCCTCCCGCGCCGCCAGGACGGCGCAGCGCACCTGGAGGATGTCCTGGGCGGTTTCCAAAAGGATGAGGTCTACCCCGCCCCGGAGTAGCCCCCGCACCGCCTCCTTGTAGGCGGCGAAGAGCTCGTCCCAGGAGATCTGGCCCAAGGAGATGAGCTTGGTCCCTGGGCCCAGGGCCCCCGCCACGAAGGCCCCGTAGGGCTCCGCCACCTCCCTGGCCAGCTTGGCCCCAAGGTAGGCGAGGGCCTCCGCCTCCTCCCCGAGCCCGTACTCCGCCAGCACGTGCCGCAAGGCCCCAAAGGTGTTGGTTTCAATCACCTCGGCCCCGGCCTCGAGGTAGGACCGGTGGACCTCCTGCACCACCTCGGGCCGGGTGCGGTTGAGCACCTCGGGGCAGCCGAAGTACGCCTCCCCCCCGTAGTCCTCGGGGGTGAGGTCCCTCTTTTGCAGCTCGGTGCCCATGGCCCCGTCAAAGACCAGGGGGCGCTCCAGAAGGGCCTTTAGGTAGGGGAACTTCTTGGCCCGGGCCTCCTTGTTGTAGCCCAGGCGCACCAAAGGGGCATCCCCCCACCCCGCCCCCCCCAGGTGGTGGCGGCAACCGGGACTGCAGGTGTGGACCTCCACCATATCCCGCTAGTGTAGCCAAAAGCGGAGGGCTATGCTAGGCCCATGGACCCCTTCGGCATCCTCTACACTGACCTCTACCAGCTCACCATGGGCCAGGTCTACTTCCGCCTAGGGCTTCACGAAAAGGAGGCCCTCTTTGAGGCCTTCTATCGCAAAAACCCGGACTACGGGGCCCACCAGGCGGGCTATACCGTTTTCGCCGGCCTGGACCCCCTGCTTTCCTGGATGGAAAGCGCCCGCTTCGGGAACGAGGAGCTGGAGGCCCTCAGGGCCCTCAAGGGCCGCTCGGGCAAGCCCCTCTTCGCGGAGGACTACCTCCGCTACCTAAAGGAGATGGGCGGCTTTTCCGGCCTGACGGTGAGGGCCCTCCCCGAGGGCCGGGTGGCCCACCCCCAGGTGCCCCTCCTCAGCGTGGAAGGCCCCCTCCTCCAGGCGCAGCTCCTGGAAACCGCCCTCCTGAACCGCATCAACTACGAGACCCTCATCGCCACCAAGGCGAGCCGGGTGCGGGAGGCGGCGGGGGAGGAGGCCATCGTCCTGGAGTTCGGCCTGCGCCGGGCCCCGGGCAAGGGAGGGGAAAGCGCCACCCGGGCAAGCCTCATCGGCGGCGCCAACCGCTCCAGCGCCGTAAGCCTCTCCCACCTCCTGGGCCTCCCCTCCTCCGGCACCCACGCCCACAGCCTGGTGCAGGCCTTTTTGGCCCTGGGCTACTCCGAGGAGGACGCCTTCCAAGCCTTCGCCGAGGTCTTCCCCGACGACACCATCCTCCTCCTGGACACCGTGGACACCCTCCACTCCGGCCTACCCCACGCCCTCAAGGTCTTTGAAAGGCTAAGGCGCAAGGGGCACCGGCCCGTGGGGGTGCGGATTGATTCCGGGGACCTGGCCTACTTGGCCATCCAGGTGGCCAAGGAGCTGGACAAGGCGGGCTTTGCCGACACCCTCATCGTGCTCTCCGGGGACCTGGACGAGCTCGTGATTTGGCAGATCAAAAGCCAGATCCTGGAGGAGGCCCCCCGCTACGGGGTGGAGCCGGAAAGGCTCCTCAAACGCCTGGTCTACGGGGTGGGGACGCGGATGGTGGTCTCCTGGGGGTACCCGGCCCTAGGGGGGGTGTACAAGCTGGTGGCCATCCGGGAAAACGGCACCTGGGCCCCGGCCATCAAGATCTCGGACTCCTTGGAAAAGGTGCTCAACCCCGGGCACAAGAAGGTCTACCGGGTTTACGATCACCGGGGCCTGGCCACGGCGGACCTCCTCGCCACCTTTGACGAGGAGGTGCGGGCGGACACCCCCCTCCACCTCCGCCACCCCACCGACCCCACCAAGCGCCGCACCTTAAGGCCCGGGGAGTTCACCCTCGAGCCCCTCCTGGAAGAAGCCTTCCGGGGCAAGCGCCTCTTCCCGCCCCTACCCCTCGAGGTCCTGCGGGAAAGGCGCCACAAGGACGTGTCCCGGCTAGACCCCGGGGTGCGCCGCCTGGTGAACCCCCACGTCTACCACGTTTCCCTCACCGAGCGCCTCTTCGCCCTAAAAGAAGCCCTGGTGGCCCGGCTCGCCGGATAGGCCTAGGAGGCCTGCTTTAGCCGGGCCTCCTCCAGGGCCTTTAGGGGGTTGTCCAGGTGGGGGAGGTCTATGACGAGCTCCTTCACCCCGCTCCCCGGGGCCTCAAACATCAGGTCCACCATGGTCTTCTCCAGGATGGCCCGTAAGCCCCGGGCCCCCGTGCCCCGCTTGAGGGCCCTGCGGGCCACCTCCTTGAGGGCGGCAGGGGTGAAGCGGAGCTCAATCCCTTCCATGCGGAAAAGCTCCTGGTACTGCCGTACCAGGGCGTTCTTGGGCTCGGTGAGGATGCGCACCAGGTCCTCCTCCGTGAGGGGGTGGAGCTGGACGATGAGGGGGGCCCGGCCCACGAACTCGGGGATCATGCCAAACTTCACCAGGTCCTCGGGGATGACCTCCAGGGGCTCTTCCCGCTTCTCCCTGTCCCCCGTGAAGCCGATGGCGGTGCGGCCCACCCGGGCCTTGACGATGTTTTCCAGGCCCTCAAAGGCCCCGCCCAGAATGAAGAGGATGTTCTTGGTGTTGACCGGGATGAACTCCTGGTGGGGGTGCTTCCTGCCCCCTTGCGGGGGCACGTTGGCGATGGTGCCCTCAATGATCTTCAAGAGGGCCTGCTGCACCCCTTCCCCGGAGACGTCCCGGGTGAGGGAGGGGTTTTCCGACTTGCGGGCGATCTTGTCAATCTCGTCTATGTAGACGATGCCCATCTCCGCCCGCTCCACGTCAAAGTCGGCGTTCTGGAGGAGGCGGAGGATGACGTTCTCCACGTCCTCCCCCACGTACCCCGCCTCGGTCAAGGTGGTGGCGTCGGCGATGGCGAAGGGCACCTCCAGGAAGCGGGCGAGGGTTTCCGCCAGGAGGGTTTTCCCCGTGCCCGTGGGGCCGATGAGGAGGATGTTGGCCTTGCCGATCTCCGCCTCGGGGTGGAGGAGGCGCTTGTAGTGGTTGTAAACCGCCACGCTTAGGGCCCTTTTCGCCGCCTCCTGGCCCACCACGTACTGGTCCAGGTGGGCCTTGATCTCCTGGGGTTTGGGCAGGCGGCTTGGCCCCTTGGGCCGATGGCTTTCCCCGCGGAGGACCTCTTGGGCCCGCGCCACGCAGTCCTCGCAGATGAAGACGTCCTCTATAGGGCTTTCCAGAAGCCTTCCCGTGTCGGGCGGGCGCAGGCCGCAGAAGCTGCAGTGGGGCCTAGGCTTCCTCACGGGTCACCACCTGGTCAATGAGGCCGTACGCCAAGGCTTCCTGCGCCGAGAGGTAGTAGTCCCGGTCCGTGTCCTTCTCCACCTTTTCCAAGGGCTGGCCCGTATGCTTGGCCAGGATCTCGTTGAGAAGCTTCTTGGCCTTGAGGATTTCCTGGGCCTGGATGGCGATGTCGCTGGCCGTGCCCCGGACCCCGCCCCAAGGTTGGTGGATCATCACCTTGGAGTGGGGCAAGGCGTAGCGCCGGCCCTTCTCCCCGGCGGCCAGGATCACCGCCGCCATGCTGGCCGCAAGCCCGATGACGATGGTGGAAACCGGGGCCCGGACGAACTGCATGGTGTCGTAGATGGCGAGCCCGGCGTCCACCTCCCCCCCAGGGGAGTTGATGTAGAGCTTGATCTCCTGGTTGGGGTTTTGCGCATCCAGGAAGAGAAGCTGGGCCACCACGGTGTTGGCCACCTGGGCATCTATGGGGGTGCCCAGGAAGATGATCCGGTCCTTGAGGAGGCGGGAATAGATGTCGTAGACCCGCTCGCCGCGGGCGGTCTGCTCTATGACGTAGGGTATGACCATACCGTTTCCCATTCTAAGGGGAAGCCCAGGGGGAAATCCCCCCTGGGCCACCATGCCCCGTTAGGCCAGGGCCGCCAGGGCCTGGCGCACCGCCTTGTCCTGGAGGTAAGCGGCCCTAAGCCGGGCCAGGCCCCGCTCGCCAAACTGCCGCTTGAGTTCTTGGACAGAAAGGCCGTAGGAGCGGGCCACCGCCTGCAGGTAAGCCTGCCACTCCTCCTCCGTGAGCTCGGGCTTGAGCTCCTCGGCAAGCCGCTCCTTGGCCAAGGAACGGCGCACCCGCTTGAGGGCCTCCTGCCGCAGGTCCTCCTGGAACTTCGCAAGCTCGCCCCGCTCCTCCAAGGCCTTGAGGTAGGCCTCGAGGCCAATCCCCTGCCGGTAAAGGTCCTCCGCCAGGTGCTCTAGGAGGTGGCGCTCCTCCGCCTCCAACATGGAAGGCGGGATATCCGCCTCTAGCCCCTCGGCGAGCTTCTCCAAAAAGGCCCGCTCCCGGGCCTCCTGGTAGGCCGCCTCCGCCTGGCGCTTTAGGCTTTCCCGCACCTTGGCCTTGAGGTCCTCCAGGCTCTCCGCCTCCAGGGTCTTGGCGAACTCCTCGTCCAGCTCGGGGAGCTCCAGGGTCTTCACCTCCAGGACCTCGGTCCTCACCTCCCGCACCTTCTCCCCCTGCTCGTTCAGGACGGGGACCATGACCACATCCCCCGCCCGCTTGCCCAAAAGGGCCTCCTTCACGTGGGGCAGGGCCTTGGAAAGGTCAATGGGGAACTCCGCCCCCTCCTCCGTGCGCACGAAGACGTGGTCCCCCTCCTGGGCCTCCCGGTCCACGGGCACGAGCTCGGCATAGCGGTGGCGAAGCTCCTCCAGGGCCTTTTCCACCATCTCCTCCGTGACCTCAGGCGAGGGCACCTCGAGGGTAAAGGAGCGCCAGTCGGGGAGCTTCACCTCGGGGTAGTTCTCCACCTCCGCCACGTAACGGAAGCCTTCCCCCTCCTTAAGCTCCTCCTCCACCACCCGGGCGGCCACGGGGGTCAGGCCCAGCTCCCGCACCGCCTCGGGGTAGGTTTCCTCCACCAGGCGCTCCTTAAGGTCGGCGAGGAGCTCCTCGCGGCCCAGACGGGCCTCCACCACCTTCAAAGGGGCCTTTCCCGGGCGGAAACCCGGGATCCTCACCCGCTTGGCCAGGTCCTTGAGGAGGGCCTGGTAGCTCTCCTCCACCTTCTCCGCCGGGACCTCCACCCGAACCCTTACCCGATAGCCGGAACGCTCCAGGATCTCCGCCACGCCACACCTCGCACGCATCTAGGGAGGGGCCCCGCCCGGTTGGTGCGAGGAGCGGGACTTGAACCCGCACGGGTTGCCCCACCGGATCCTAAGTCCGGCGCGTCTACCGGTTCCGCCATCCTCGCATGGGGGCGAGGCCCCCCTTCAAAATACCACCCCTTGCGGGGTGGTGGTTTTGGGGTGAGCGATGGGACTTGAACCCACGACCCCCGGATCCACAGTCCGGTGCTCTAACCAGCTGAGCTACGCTCACCACGCTCAGCATCCGCCATTCTAAGGAGCTACTTGCCCTCCGTCAAGGCCTGAAGCCCGCCCTCCAGGCTCATGGCCTCGTACCCTTCCGCCTCCAGGTAGAGGGCCGCCACCTGGCTCAAAAGCCCCTTCTCGCACACCAAAAGGAGGGGGACTTTGGGGAGGCCGTGCTCTCCTTTTTGGATTTTTTCTAGAGGTACCCACTCGGCGGGAAAGGGCAAGGGGGTGGTCCTCCGGTCGGCGGGGCGCACGTCCACCACCTTGACCCCCTGGGCCAGAAGGGCCGGAAGCTCCTCGGGGCGCACCTTGCGCATGGCTTGAGTATAGCGGGCGGGGGCGCCGGGGGCTTGGCCGCAAGTCTATGCATTTAGACCCGCCCCTTGTGCATAGACTTCGCACCAACCCTTGGCCGAAACCCAAGCCTGTGGTAAGCTCTTCCACCGGGTACGCGATGCCGCCGAGAAGAGACCTCAAGAAGATCCTCATCATCGGTTCTGGACCCATCACCATCGGCCAGGCCGCCGAGTTTGACTATTCCGGCACCCAGGCGGTGAAGGCCCTAAGGGGGGCGGGCTACGAGGCCATCCTGGTGAACTCCAACCCCGCCACCATCATGACCGACCCCGAGCTCGCCGAGCGCACCTACGTGGAGCCTTTGACCCTGGAGTACCTGGAAAAGGTCATCGCCAAGGAGCGCCCCGACGCCCTCCTCCCCACCCTGGGGGGCCAGACCGCCCTCAACCTTTCCATGGCCCTCCACGAGGAGGGCGTCCTGGAGCGCTACGGGGTGGAGCTCATCGGGGCCAAGGCGGAGGCCATCAAAAAAGGGGAGGATCGGGAGGAGTTCCAGAAGGCCATGCGGAAGATCGGCCTCGAGGTGCCCCGGGGCCTCATGGTGGGGAGCGTGGAGGAGGGGCTCCACTTCGCCCGGGAGGTGGGCTACCCCGTGGTGGTGCGCCCTTCCTTCACCCTGGGGGGCACGGGGGGCGGCATCGCCCGGAACGAAGGGGAGCTTAGGGAGGTCCTGGGGCGAGGCCTCGCCCTCTCCCCCGTGCACACCGCCTTGGTGGAGGAATCGGTCTTGGGGTGGAAGGAGTTTGAGCTGGAGGTGATGCGGGACCACGCCGACACCGTGGTCATCATCACCAGCATTGAGAACCTGGACCCCATGGGGGTCCACACGGGGGACTCCATCACCGTGGCCCCGGCCCAGACCCTCTCCGACGCCGAGTACCAGAGGATGCGGGACGCCGCCAAGGCGGTGATCCGGGAGATCGGGGTGGACACGGGCGGGTCCAACATCCAGTTCGCCGTGGACCCCAAGACGGGCCGCCAGGTGGTCATTGAGATGAACCCCCGGGTTTCCCGCTCCTCGGCCCTCGCCTCCAAGGCCACGGGCTTCCCCATCGCCAAGATCGCCGCCCTCCTGGCGGTGGGCTACCGCCTGGACGAGCTTCCCAACGACATCACCCGCAAAACCCCCGCCTCCTTTGAGCCCACCATTGACTACGTGGTGGTGAAGATCCCCCGCTTCGCCTTTGAGAAGTTCCAAGACCTCCCCAACACCCTAGGAGGCTTTAAGGACGAGCTCGGCACCCAGATGAAGTCCGTGGGCGAGGTGATGGCCATAGGCCGCACCTTCAAGGAGGCGCTCCTTAAGGCCCTCCGGGGGCTAGAGCGGGACGTGCGGGCCTTGGCGGGGGTGCGCACGGAGGACCTGGAGAAGAAGCTCTACCCCAACCCGGACCGCATCTACGCCGTGCTGGAGCTCCTGAGGCGGGGCATGCCCGTGGAGGAACTCCACGAGGCCACCCGCATAGACCCCTGGTTCCTCCACCAGATGAAGGAGATCGCCGAGGCGGAGGCCTGGCTAAAGGAGCACCCCCCCAAGGACCGGGAGGACTGGCGGTTCTACAAGGCCCTAGGCCTCCCCGACCGGCGCATAGGGGAGCTCCTCGGAAAGGGGGAAGCGGAGGTGCGCGCCGCGCGCAAGGCCCTCGGGGTGGTGCCTGTCTACAAGACCGTGGACACCTGCGCCGCCGAGTTTGAGGCCTACACCCCCTACCACTACTCCACCTACGAGGAGGAGGACGAGGTCTGGCCCTCGGAAAAGCCCAAGGTGGTGATCCTGGGCTCGGGGCCCATCCGCATCGGGCAAGGGGTGGAGTTTGACTACGCCACGGTGCACGCCGTCTGGGCCTTAAGGGAGGCGGGGTACGAGACCATCATGGTGAACTCCAACCCGGAGACGGTCTCCACGGACTACGACACCGCCGACCGCCTCTACTTTGAGCCCCTGACCCTCGAGGACATCCTCAACCTGGTGGAGCACGAGAAGCCCCTGGGGGTCATCGCCACCTTGGGAGGGCAGACGCCCCTAAAGCTCGCCCAGGGCCTCGAGGCCCACGGGGTCAAGCTCCTCGGCACCCCCTACGCCGCCATCCACAAGGCGGAGGACCGGGAGGCGTTCCACGAGCTCTGCCAGGCCTTGGGCATCCCCCAGCCCGAGGGAAGGGTGGCGGCCACCCCGGAGGAGGCCTTGAGGCTGGCCAAGGAGCTCGGCTTCCCCCTCCTCGCCCGGCCCAGCTACGTCCTGGGAGGGCGGGCCATGCGGGTCCTGTGGGACGAGGGGGAACTCGCGCGCTACCTGGAGGAGGTCTATGCGCCTCTAGAGGAAAAGCCCTCCATCCTCCTGGACCGCTACCTGGAAGGGGCCTTGGAGCTGGACGTGGACGCCCTTTCCGACGGGGAGACGGTGATGATCGCCGGGGTGATGGAACACGTGGAGCGGGCCGGGGTCCACTCGGGGGACTCGGCCACGGTCCTCCCGCCCGTGCACCTCTCCCCCGAGGCCTTGGCCAAGGTGAAGGACTACACCCGCCGCCTGGCCCTGGCCTTGGGGGTGAAGGGGCTTTTGAACGTCCAGTACGCCGTCTTGGGGGAGGAGGTGTACGTCCTCGAGGCCAACCCCCGGGCGAGCCGCACCGTGCCCTTCGTGTCCAAAGCCATCGGCGTGCCCCTGGCCAAGCTTGCCGCCCTCATCGCCGTGGGGAAGACCCTGAAGGAGCTTGGGGTCAAGGACCTGGAGCCCGTGCCCCCCTACTACGCTGTGAAGGAGGTGGTGATCCCCTGGCTCAAGTTCCCCGGGGTCATCCCCGTCCTGGGGCCGGAGATGCGCTCCACGGGGGAGAGCATGGGGATAGACGAGGACCCCTACCTGGCCTACTACAAGGCGGAACTGGGCGCCGGGCAGCGGCTTCCCCTGGAGGGCAGGGTGCGCTTCATCGGCGATGGGCTCCGCAAGGAGGCGCTAGAACACCTGGAGGCGCTCAAAAAGGCCTATGAGGAGGCGGGGTTTAGCCTGAGCGAAGGGGAGTACGACCTCCTCATTAGCCCCGTTCCCCACCCCGAGCTCCGGCGCGCGGTGGAGAAAGGGCTCCCCTTCATCACCACCCTGGAGGGGGCCTGGTGGAGCCTCAAGGCCATTCTCAAGGCCCGGGAGAGGGCCCAAGAGGCGAAGAGCCTCCAGGAGTGGCACGCCCGCCTAAAGGCGGGTGTACAATAGGCGGCAATGAAGCTCATCATCGCCATCGTGCAGGACACGGACGCCCCCGGCCTCACCAAGGCCCTTTTGGAGCGGGGCCTCCAGTCCACCAAGCTGGCCTCCACGGGAGGCTTCCTAAGGGAAGGAAACACCACCCTGCTCATCGGGGTGGAGGACGGGCGGGTGGAGGAGGTCCTGGAGCTCATCCGGGAGAAGTGCCGCACCCGCACCCGGCTGGTGACCCGGGGCCTTCCCCTTTCCGAGGCTCCCGACCCCTTCCTGGCCCAGCCCGTGGAGGTACAGGTGGGAGGGGCGGTGGTCTTCGTTCTGCCGGTGGAAGGCTTCTTCAAGGTATGAGGAGGCTAGGGGCCCTCCTTGGCCTTCTTGGGGGCCTGGCCCTAGCCCAGATCGCCAAGCCGCCGGAAGGTTTTCAAAAAGCCCTGGGCCCCCTTCCCCCGGGCGCCCAGGTAGAGGTGGAAACCCGAAACAACCGCCTCCTCGCCGTGCGCTACCAAGGTCCCGAAAACGCCGCCTTCCTGGGGCGGCTTCTGGACCGGGCCACAGGCCTCCCCTTCTCGGAAGCCTTCCTCACCTGGTACAAGGAAAACGCCCCCGGCCTTAAGGGGCGCGCCCTTACCCTGAACCTGGAAGGAGCCTTCCTCTTAGAACTCGCCTTTTCCGAGCCCTTCCGCGCCCGGCTCGCCCCCAGGAGGGTGGAGGCCACCGCCTTGGACCAAGACCGCCTCGTCCTGGGGGAAAAGGGGCCCATGTTGCGGATCTTCTCCGACTTCCAGTGCCCCTACTGCCAGCGCCTGGCCCGGGAGGTGCTACCCTCCCTCAAGGCCCGGGCGGCGCAGGGGGAGCTTCGGATAAGCTACCGCCACTTTCCCCTCACGGAAATCCACCCCGAGGCCCTCCCCGCCGCTCTAGCCAGCGAGTGCGCTGCCTCGCAAAAGGCCTTTTGGCCCTACCATGACCGCCTCATGGCGGGGCGGCTTGGGAACTACCTGGCCCTGGCCCGGGAACTGGGCTTGGACCTGGAGGCCTTTCGCCGGTGCTTGGAAGACCCAAAGACCAAGGCCCTCGTGGAGGAGGACCGGGCCTTGGCGCTCCGGCTTGGCTTCCGTGGCACCCCCACGGTCCTGGCCGGACCCTACCTGGTGCCCAACCCCTTTAGCCTCACCCAGGTACTGGACTACCTGGAACTCGCCCGCTAAAGTGGGCGGGGTGGAAGGCGAGCTTTTCCTCCTCAAAGACACCAAGGGCCGCGCCTTCCTGGTGCGCCTGCGGCCCGGGGGGGTTTTCCATCACCATAAGGGGAGCGTCCCCCACGAGGCCATCCTGCAGGCAGGGCCCGGGGGGGTGGTGGCGACCCACCTGGGCGAACCCCTTTCCGTCCACAGGCCCACCCTGGAGGAGTACGTCCTCCACATGCGGCGGAGCGCCACCCCCACCTACCCCAAGGACGCCAGCGCCATGGTGACCCTCCTGGACCTGGCCCCGGGGATGCGGGTCCTCGAGGCGGGCACGGGCTCGGGGGGCCTCACCCTCTTCCTGGCCCGGGCGGTGGGGAAAGAGGGCCTGGTGGAAAGCTACGAGAAGCGCCCCCACCACCTAAGGCAGGCGGAGGAAAACGTCAAGGCCTTCTGGCAGGTGGAAAACGTGCGCTTCCACGCCCAGGGCCTGGAGGAGGCGGAGCTAAAACCGGAAAGCTTCCACGGGGTGGCCCTGGACCTCATGGAGCCCTGGAAGGTCCTCCCCAAGGCAGCGGAGGCCCTGATGCCGGACCGGTTTTTGGTGGCCTACCTCCCCAACATCACCCAGGTCCTGGAAACCGTGCGGGCGGCAGAGGGGCTTCCCTTGCGCTTGGAGAGGGTCTTGGAGGTGGGCTGGCGGGAGTGGGAGGTGAGGCTTCCCGTGGCCCATCCCCGCTTCCAGCAGGTGGGGCACACCGCCTTTTTGCTGGCGTTTCGCAGATGGAAGGCCTCCTGATCCACGCCCTTTTGCGGGGGCTTTTCCCGGAGCTTCCCGCCCTGAACCTGGGCCTCGCCTTCCCCGACGAGGGCACCCTGGCCGTGCTCCTCAAGGGGAAGACGGGGCGGATCTTCAACCTGGTCCTCCACTACCGCCCCCCAAACCCCAGCCTGGTCCTGGAGGAGGGGAGCCTCCTGGGGGAGCCCAAGACCCCCTTCCAGCGGCAGCTCGCCGCCCGGGTCAAGGGGCCCTTGGTGGCGGCGGAGCAGTGGAAGCTGGACCGGGTGGTCTTCTTCCGCTTCGCTGGGGAGAAGGGCTTCGTGGACACCCCGCCCTCCGTCCTGGTCTTTGAGGCCACGGGGCGGAACGCCAACCTCCTCCTTCTGGACGAGAAGGGCACCATCCTGGGGGTGGACCGGGTCATCACCCGGGAGGTGAACCGCTACCGGGAGCTCAAGCCCGGCCTCCCCTACACCCCACCCCCCCCCTACGCCAAGCTGGACCCGAGAACCCTCAAGGAGGAAGACCTTAGGGTCCTCCTGGGGAAGCCCCTCAAGGAGGTGGTGCGCCACGTGGACGGGGTGGGGCTTGAGCTCATGCGGGAACTCGCCCGCCGGACCGGGCTCACCCCGGAAAGCGTCCTGGGGGAAGGGGAGCTTGCCCGCCTCCACCGGGCCCTCAAGGGCCTGGTGGAGGACCCCACCCTGCGCACGGCGCTTTCCGAGGAGCTCAGGGCGAAGTGGCAGGAGGAGGAGAAGGAGGCCCTGAGGAAGCCCCTCCTCGAGGCCCTGGCCCGGGAGGTGCGCACCCTTAGGGCCCGGCTTGCCGACTACCACCAGGCCCTCGCCCGCCTGGAGGAGGCGGAGACCCACAGGCGCAAGGCCGACCTCCTCCTCGCCCGGCTCAAGGAGGTGCCCAAGGGGGAGGCAAAGGTGGTCCTGGAGGGGTTTGACGGCCACCCCGTGGAAATCCCCCTGGACCCCGCCCTCTCCCCCCAGGAAAACGCCAAGAAGCTCTACGAAAGGGCCCGGCGCCTGGAGGAGCTTGCGGAAAGGGCCTTGGACCTCATCCCCAAGACGGAAGCCCGCATCGCGGAACTGGAAGGGGAGATGGCCCGCATCGCCAGCGCAGACCTACAGGAACTCCTCGCCCTCACCCAAAGGCCCAAGGGGGAAAAGGGCCCGAGGCTTGGCCTCCGCTACACCTCCCCTTCAGGCTTTCCCGTCCTGGTGGGGCGGAACGCCAAGGAGAACGACCTCCTCACCCGCATGGCCCACTCCGAGGACCTCTGGTTCCACGCCCAAGGGGTGCCGGGGAGCCACGTGATCCTAAAGGCGGAGGGCAAGAACCCCCCCCTGGAGGACCTCCTCTTCGCCGCCAGGCTCGCCGCCTACCACTCCAAGGCCCGGGGAGAGCGGCAGGTGCCCGTGGACTACACCCGCAAGAAGCACGTCTGGCGGCCCCGCAAAGCCCCACCCGGCCAGGTCCTCTACACCCAGGCCAAGACCCTTTTCGTGGAAGGGGCGCTTCCCGAGGGCCTCGAGGCGGGATAAACTTAGACCCCGTGAAGAGGGTGATGTTCCACGCCAAAATCCACCGGGCCACCGTGACCCAGGCCGACCTCCACTACGTGGGCTCGGTGACCGTGGACCAAGACCTCCTGGACGCCGCCGGCATCCTGCCCTACGAGCAGGTGGACATCTACGACATCACCAACGGGGCCCGCCTCACCACCTACGCCCTGCCAGGCCCCAGGGGCTCGGGGGTGGTCCAGATCAACGGGGCCGCCGCCCACCTGGTGAAGCCCGGCGACCTGGTGATCCTTGTGGCCTACGGGATCTTTGACGAGGAGGAGGCCCGGGCCCTCAAGCCCACGGTGGTCCTGGTGGACGGGCAAAACCGCATCCTGGAGGTCAGGAAGGGGTGAGCCGCCTCAAGCTCTACCTGGAGCTCGTGCGCTTTGAGCACACCCTTTTCGCCCTCCCCTTCGCCTACGCCGGGATGCTCCTGGCGGCGGGGGGTTGGCCGGGTGGGCGCACCTTCCTCCTCGTCACCCTGGCCATGGTGGGGGCGAGGACCATGGCCATGGCCCTAAACCGCCTCATAGACTGGCGGATTGACGCCCTAAACCCCCGCACGCAAAACCGCCACCTGCCCAAGGGCTTGGTGAAGCCCTGGGAGACCCTTCTCCTCGCCCTCCTCGGCCTTGGCCTCTTGGTCTACGCGGGCCTCGCCCTAAACCCCCTCACGGCCAGGCTCCTCCCGGTGGCCGTCTTCTTCCTCACCGCCTATAGCTACACCAAGCGCTTCACCTGGCTTTGCCACTACGTGCTCGGGCTCACCATCGGGGCCGCCGCCCCTGGGGGGTGGATCGCCGTCACGGGGAGCTTCGCCCCCACCGCCTACTGGCTCTGGGCGGGGGTGGGGCTTTGGATCGCCGGCTTTGACATCCTTTACGCCACCCAGGACTACGCCTTTGACCGGGCCTACGGGGTAAAAAGCATCCCGGCCCGCTTCGGCATCCCCAAGGCCCTCAGTGTGGCCCGGGCCACCCACCTCCTCGCCTGGCTCGCCTTCCTGATGGCCGGGCTGAGCTACGGGGCGGGGTGGGCCTTTTACCTAGGGCTTTTCCTGGTGGGGGGGCTTCTCCTTTGGGAGCACCGCCTGGTATCCCCCGAGGACCTCTCCAAGGTGGAGGTGGCCTTCTTCCAGGCCAACGTGGGGGTGAGCCTGGGAATGTTCCTCTTCATCCTCCTGGACCTCCTCCGCTAGGGTAGGCTTGGGGCATGGAGGGCCTAAAGCGGCAGGCGGAGGCGGCCATCCGGGAGTTCTTGGAGCTCTTCCCTATGCCCAGGGGAAGCCTCTTCGTCCTCGGGGGGTCTACGAGCGAGGTCCTGGGGGAAAGGGTGGGCACGAGGCCGAGCCTCGAGGCCGCCGAGGCCATCCTGGAAGGGCTTCTGCCGCCCCTCTTGGAGCGGGGCATCCACGTGGCCGTGCAGGGGTGCGAGCACCTGAACCGCGCCCTGGTGGTGGAAAGGGAGGCGGCCCTAGCCTATGGCCTAGAGGAGGTCACGGTCTTCCCCCACCCCAAGGCCGGGGGGGCCTTGGCCACGGCGGCCTTCCTCCGCTTCCGGGAGCCCGTGGTGGTGGAAAGCCTAAAGGCCCAAGCCCACGGGGGGATGGACATCGGCGGGGTCCTCATCGGCATGCACCTAAGGCCCGTGGCCGTGCCCGTGCGCCTTTCCGTGCGCAAGCTGGGGGAGGCGGTACTCCTCGCTGCCAAGACCCGGCCCAAGCTCATCGGGGGGGCCCGGGCGGTCTACACCCGGGAGGAGATGCTCAAGAAGGTGGAAGAATATCGGCAAAGGCTTCCCTGAAGAGGGCCGCCACCCCCAAGGCCTCGTACCGGTCGTAAGCCCCCATGAGGGAGAGGCGGAAGATCTTGCCCTTTAAGGGCCCCTGCCCGCCGGCGATGACCGCTTTCCGCCGGGCAAAGGCCTCCTTGACCGCCCGGTAGGGCACCCCCTCGGGCAGGTAAAAGGCGGCCACGGCGGGGCTTCGCACCTCGGGCACGGGCCTTAGCCCAAGCGCCTCCCCCACCTGGTAAAGGAGGGCGTTCTGCCAGGCCTTGAGGGCCAGGTGCGCCTCCAGGTCCGGCAAGACCGCCTCCAGCACCGCCCTAACCGCCCCCACCAGGTTGATGGCGGGGGTCCAGGCGCTCTCCCCTTCCCGCTGGGCCTTGAGCTCCCGGGCGAGGTCCAGGTAATAGCCCCGGGGCCTCAGGCGCTCCAGGGCCCTCGGGGAAAGGGCCACGAAGCCAAGGCCCGGAGGGCACATGAGGCCCTTTTGGCTTCCCGAGAGGGCGGCGTCCACCCCGTAAGCCTCCAAGGCCACCTCCCGCACGAGGAGGCTCGTCACCATGTCCACCCCCACCAGGCCCTCGGGGTTCGCCTCCTTGAAGGCCCGGGCCAGGGCGGGGAGGTCCACCAAAGCCCCCGTGGAGGTCTCGGAGTGCACGAGGAGAAGCCCTTGAAACCCCTTCCTGGCCACGTCCTCGGGGCGAGGGACCCGGCCATAGGGGAAGTCCAGGCGCTCCGCCTCTAGGCCCGCCGCCAGGGCGATCTCGTAAAAGCGCTCGGAAAACTTGCCGTAGACGGGGACCAGGACCCTCTCCCCGGGGGCAAAGAGGTTCTGTACCAGGGCCTCCATGGCCAGGGTGCCGCTGCCCGTAAGGATGAGGACCTCCCCTTCCGTGCCGAAGGCCTTTTTGAGGAGGGAACGGGCCTCCAAAAAGAGGGCGCGGGCGGGCTCGGTGCGGTGGTGGAGCTGGGGCTGGGCCAGGGCCTCCAGGGCCTTGGGGTGAAGCCGCACAGGACCTGGGGTAAGGAGCCACTCCATGGGAAAAGTGTATCGTAGTCCCGTGGCCTTTGCCCTCCGCTTCCTCGCCCCCGCCCCGGACACCTATCTCCTGCCCCTCCCCCAAAGCCTTCCCGGGCAGGAGGTGGAGGGCCTTTTCCTCTCGCAGAAGCCCCTCGAGGCCTACGAGGCCCGGGGAACCCTCTGGGCCCGCTTTGCCCTGAGGGAGGGGGAGGCCCTGGAGCTAAGGTTCCGCCTGAAGACGTATCCCGTGCGGGAAAGCCCCCCGTGGCGCAAGGCCCTCCTCCGCGAGCCCCCGGAGGCTTGGCCGGGGATTTTGGCCCACCGGGGGCACAGGGTGGAAAGGGCCTTGGGCTTCCTCCTCTCGGGAAGGCCCCACACCTGGTTCCTAGTGGACGGCGTCCCCCTAGACCCCCTCCTCCACCAGGCCCTCCAGGAAAACCCCGCCCACCTCCTCCCCCTGGGCGTGGCCCCCGACCCCGGGGTCTACCTGGGAGGGCACGAGGGAAAGCGCCTCCTCCTCCTTCGGGCTCCTTGGCCTGGGGAGGAGGGCCTCCTTTGGCAAGAGCTCCGCTCCCTCAGGCCCGACCCCTTACCCCCTTTAAGGGCCATGGCCTTCGCCTCCTTGGGGCTTTCCGCCCTGGGCTTCCCCACGGGGCCCTGGCCCTACCTTCCCTACCTCGCCCTGGTGGCCTTCCGGCAGGGCCCCGCCCTCAAGGACCTCTTGCGAAGAAGCCCCCGCCACGCCCTGGAAAGCCTTCTCTTCCACGCCTTCGCCCTTTCCGTAAGCCTTAACCCAAGGCCGGAACTGGGCCTTGGGTACCTGGCCCTTTTCTTCTGGAACCGGCTTAGGCCTTCTTCCGCAACTCCTCCAAAATCTCCCGAAGAAGCCTGACCTCCTCGGGGGGCTCGGGCGGGGCCGCCGCCTCCTCCTTCTTCAGGCGCTTTTGCGCCTCCTGCATGGGCACCACCACCAGGAAGTAGATGGCCGCCGCCACCACCACGAAGTTCACCAGGGCGTTGATGAACTTGCCGAGGGCGATGGGCCCAAGCTTGAGGGCGGAGAAGTCCGGCGCACCCCCTATAGCCCCGATCAAGGGGGTGAGGACGTCCGCCACTAAGGAGTTCACCACCTGGCCGAAGGCGCCGCCGATGACGACCGCCACCGCCAAATCCACCACGTTGCCCCGCATGAGGAAGTTCTTAAACCCTTGAAGCATACCCACCTCCCAAACCTTGTGGCGGAAGCCACGAGGTCTTTATACCGCGCCCCTGTGAAAGGCCTGCTAAAATGGCGGCGAACCCCCGATGGGCCAAAGGGCTCAAAGCGCGGGGCCAAGGAGGTTAGGATGGCCAAGGTCAAGCTGGAGCACGTGTGGAAGCGCTTCGGCAAGGTGGTGGCGGTCAAGGACTTCAACCTGGAAACCGAGGACGGGGAGTTCGTGGTCTTCGTGGGGCCTTCCGGTTGCGGCAAGACCACCACGCTGCGCATGATTGCGGGCCTCGAGGAGATCTCGGAGGGGAAGATCTACATCGGCGACCGCCTGGTGAACGACGTCCCCCCCAAGGACCGGGACATCGCCATGGTCTTCCAGAACTACGCCCTCTACCCCCACATGAACGTCTACGAGAACATGGCCTTCGGGCTCCGCCTCCGCCGCTACCCCAAGGACGAGATTGACCGCAGGGTGAAGGAGGCGGCCCGCATCCTGAAGATTGAGCACCTCCTAAACCGCAAGCCCCGGGAGCTCTCCGGCGGGCAACGCCAGCGGGTGGCCATGGGACGGGCCATCGTCCGGGAGCCCAAGGTCTTCCTCATGGACGAGCCCCTTTCCAACCTGGACGCCAAGCTAAGGGTAGAGATGCGGGCCGAGATCGCCAAGCTCCAAAGGCGGCTTGGGGTCACCACCATCTACGTGACCCACGACCAGGTGGAGGCCATGACCCTAGGCCACCGCATCGTGGTGATGAAGGACGGGGAGATCCAGCAGGTGGACACCCCCCTAAACCTCTACGACTTCCCCGCCAACCGCTTCGTGGCCGGGTTCATCGGTAGCCCCTCCATGAACTTCATCCGCGCCCGGGTGGAGGCCCAAGGGGAGAAGGTCTACCTCTTCGCCCCGGGCTTCCGCATCCGCACCAACCCCGTCCTGGCCCAAGCCCTGCGCCCCTACGCCGGGAAAGAGGTCTGGATGGGCATCCGGCCCGAGCACCTGGGCCTCAAGGGCTACACGGTGATCCCCGAGGAGGAGAACGTCATCCGGGGGGAGGTGGAGGTGGCCGAGCCCCTGGGGGCGGAAACGGAAATCCACGTGAGCGTGGACGGCACCGTGCTGGTGGCCAAGGTGGACGGCCACGCCCCCGTGAAGCCCGGGGACAAGGTGGAGCTCTTGGCGGACACCTCCCGCCTCCACGCCTTTGACGTGGACACCGACAGGACCATCGGCCACGCCCAGGAGAAGGCGGCGGTGGCCCGGTAGGCCGTGGGGGTCTGGGCGGGGGGATGGCCCCCCGCCTTTATGATGGAGGGGTGGTGGGTTTGACCAAGCCCTTTGTCATCGGAATCGCCGGGGGTACGGCGAGCGGCAAGACCACCCTCGCCCGGTCCCTGGCGGAAGCCCTGGGGGAGCGGGTGGCCCTCCTGCCCATGGACCACTACTACCGAGACCTCTCCCACCTGCCCTTTCCCGAAAGGCTTTCCCTAAACTACGACCACCCCGAGGCCTTTGACCTCCCCCTTTACCTGGCCCACGCCCAAGCCCTCCTGGCGGGGAAATCGGTGGAAAGGCCCACGTACGACTTCAAGGCCTATACCCGGGGGGGCCAGACGGTGCGGGTCGCCCCCGCCCCGGTGGTGATCCTGGAAGGCATCCTGGTCCTGCACTTCGCCGAGCTCCGCGCCCTCATGGACCTTAAGGTCTTCGTGGACGCCGACGCCGACGAGCGCTTCATCCGCCGCCTGGAGAGGGACGTGCGGGAAAGGGGGCGGAGCCTGGAGAGCGTGGTGGCCCAGTACCTGGAGAAGGTGAAACCCATGCACCTGGCCTTCGTGGAGCCCAGCAAACGCCATGCGGACGTGATCCTACCGGGTGGCGGACAGAACGCTGTGGCCCTGGAGATGCTCAAGGCCAAGGCCCTTTCCCGCCTGGCGGAGATGGGGGTAGCGTGAGGACCTTCTTCCATGTCCTCCTCCTCCTGGCCCTTTTCCCCTCCCTCCTCGCCCTCGAGCCCCGCCTAAGGGCGGAACGGCCTGGGCCCGTGGTCCTCCTTTTGGACGCCGAGTCCGTCCGCGAGGAGGCCAGGGTGGAGGGGAAAAGCCTCCTGGAGGTCCTGGAAGGCTATAGGGCCTTGGGCGTCCAGGGGGTGGCCTTCCCCGAGCGCTTCCTCAAGGACTGGGTGGACGAAGGGGTTCTCCTTTACCGGCCGGGAAGCGAGCTCCTGGAGGCAGGGCTTCCCGCCCGGAGGGGCTGGTACTACGTGAAGGGGGAAAAGGGGCTTCTGGACCTCTTGGCAAACGCGTACGCCCTCCCCACCCACCGCCTCGGGGAATGGTTGGGCTTTCCCTTAGACGTGCAGGCCTTCCCCGCCTTCTACCCCTTTGAGGAGGTCCGCCAGGCCAAGGCGGCGGGGTTTTACGTGGCCGTGCGGCCCATCAACCACCGCCTGCGCCTCCTTGACCCTCGCCTCCCCCTGGTGCCCAAGGAGGCGGACGCCGTGGTCTTCGCCGGCCTCGAGGCCCTGGGCTACCCCTACCGCCTGGAGGAGGCCAAGGCCCTGGTGGGGGTCCCCGTGGCCCTCATTGAGGGCACGCCCCAGCCGGGCCTTCAGGCCTATAGGGAAAAGGGGGTCCTCCGGCTTTTTAGCCTCCGCTACGAGTGGCAGCTCACCCTAAGCCCCGAGGAGGCGGCGGACAAGTACGCCTTGGCGGCCCGGGAGCGGGGGCACCAGCTCCTCTACCTGAGGCCCTACCCCTACCGAGAGGACACGGAACGCTTCCTCAAACGGCTCACGGAAGAGCTTAGGGCAAGCGGCATCCCCCTAGGCCGCCCCGCCCCCCGGGACTTCGCCCCAAGCCCCTTGCGCCACGCCGCCTGGGTGGGGGTGCTGGCGGGGCTTGGCCTTCTCGCCTTGGGGCTTCCCGTCTACGGACCCCTGGTGGCCTTCGGGCTCCTCCTTCTGGCCTTGGGCTATGCCGGAAGCCAGGCGGGAGCCCTCCTCGCCGCCCTGGTCTTCCCCGTGCTGGGCTTCCTGGGGCCGAGGAACGGCCTTTGGATGTGGCTTCGCACCCTGGGCTACGCCTTGGCGGGGGTGGTCTTCCTCTCCGCCCTGGGCTCCACCCCGGCCACGGTGCAAGGGCTAACCCCCTTCAAGGGCGTTTCCTTGACCCTTTTGGTGCCGCCCCTCCTGGTGGCCTATAGCTTTTTAGAGAAGGATTTCAAGCAGGCCCTGGCCCGGCTCTACCAACACCCCCTGCGCCTCGGGGAGGTGGCCTTGGCGGGGCTTGCCCTCCTCCTCCTGGCCCTCGCCCTCCTCCGCCGGGGGAACGAGGCCCCCCTGGTCCCGGAGCTTGAGCTTAAGCTGCGAAGCCTCCTTCAAGACCTCATGGTCCGCCCCCGCTTCAAGGAGGTCTTCGGCCACGCCCTCTTCCCCCTGGCCCTCCTCCTCCCCTGGCCCCGCTTCGTGCAAAACGGCCTCCTCTTTCTGGCCGCCTTGGGGATGGCCTCCATTCTGAACACGTTTAGCCACTTCCACACCCCCCTTCCCATCTCCTTTTTCCGGGTGGTGAACGGGGCCATCTTGGGCCTTCTTTTGGGGCTAATCGGGGTTATCCTGGTAAGGAGGCTAAGGGCATGGTGGTTGGGGTAGCGGGGTACTACGGCTTTAGGAACACGGGGGACGAGGCCATCCTCGAGGCCATCGCCCGGGAGCTCAAGGCCCGGGGGCACCAGGTGGCGGCCCTCTCCGGAGACCCCAAGCGCACCCGGGAGGAACACGGCATCCGCGCCTACCACCGCTTGAACCCCTTGGCCCTCCTCCGGGCGGACCTCTGGCTTTTGGGAGGCGGGGGGCTTTTGCAGGACGCCACGAGCTCCCTAAGCCTCCTCTACTACCTCTCCGTCTTGCGCCTGGCCCGGTTCTTCCGCAAGAAGGTGGTGGTCTTCAACCAGTCCCTGGGCCCTCTCTCCCCCTGGGGCGAGGCCCAGGTGCGCCGGGCCCTCAAGGGGGTACCCCTCATCGTCCGGGACCAGGACTCCTACGCCTACGCCAGGGAACTGGGCCTAGACCCCCTCTTGGGCGCCGACCCTGCCCTCCTCCTCACCCCTCCCCCGGTGAAGCGGGAGGAGGACCTGGTCCTGGTCATCCCCCGGGCCGGGGTGGACCCGGAGGCCCTGAAGAACCTCTACATCACCGCCAACAACCTGGTGCACGAGGGGAAGCAGGTGATCGTCCTCCTCCTCCAGCCCGGTTACGACGACGAGGTGGCGAACGTCTTTTATCTCCACCGGATTGAAAAGACCTCGGACCCCCGCCGCCTCCTCTACCTAACGGCCCAGGCGGGGTACGTGATTTCCATGCGCCTCCACGGCCTCATCCTGGCGGCGGCGGCGGGAACCCCCTTCGCCGGGGTGGCCTACGACCCCAAGGTGGCCGCCTTCGCCAAGGAAACGGGGGCCTACTACCAAGACCTCCCCGGGGACCCCACCACCCTATCCAAGGCGGCCCTTTACGGCCGTAGCCCCGACTGGGAAAAGGTGGCGGCCCTCAAGGAGCGGGCGCGGCAGAGCTTTGACCTGGCCCTCGGGGAAACCACCCGGGTCAAGCGCCCTCACGGACGCGGCTAAGCCTGGCCTTAAGCCCCTCGGCAAAGGCCTGGAGGTCGCTTAGGGCCTCTTCCACCTCCTGCCTTAAGAGGAACTCCCCCGGGGAAAGCCTCTTTAGGACGAGGAAGGGCGGGCTTGCCAAAAGCTCCACCCCCTTGCGCACCACCTCGGGGATGAGGCCCTCCTCCAGGGCCTCGGCCTCGAGGTCCGAAAGCAAGAAGACCTGCCCCAAAGGCCTCTTGGCCAGGAGGAGGAGCAAGGCGGCAAAGGCCCCCCTTTCGGCGAGCTCCGCCACGAGGCGGTCCTCCAGGGCCTCCACCGCCTCCAGGTCCACCCGGCCCTGGCGCAGGAGGTCCTCCAGGTCCAAGGCGGAAACGGGGAAGCGGGCCTTCAGGCGGACCAAGCGGCCGATGGCCTCGGGGGAAACGTGGCCGAAGCCCTCAGGCACCTCGTCCTTGTGGGACTCGGGGGCGAGGTAGGCGGGGTAACTCCCCTCCCGGCGGTAAGGCTTTAATAGGGCCGGCTCCCCTTCCCCCAAGCGCAGGAGGGCCAAGACCACCTGCCGCCTTCCCAAGGGGGCCTTGTAGACCCAGGGAAGCCCCCCCTCCAGGACGAAGCCAAGCCGCCTCAGGTCCTCCGTGACCCCCGGCGGCTCCAGGACCTGGGGCTCGTGGGGGAAGAGGACCTCCTTGGGGTAAGGGGTCACCCGGACCCGGCGCTTTTCCTTGCCCTCCTCCTTCTCTTCCCTTCGCTCGGAGCGGGGCTCGGGGGGCCGCACCTGCCCCCTGGGGGCCGCCTGAAGCGCCACCTCCTCGCCCCGGAAGTGGAGGAGAATGGCCTCGTTCACCGCCAAACGCCTTTTGGCGTAATACGGGCCGAGCCCCCGGACCACCCCCGCCTTCCAGTCCACCTCCGCCTCGTACACCTCGCCATCCTCGTCCACGAAGCGGACCCGCTCCTTGCCCAATAGCCTCTGGCGCAAGGAGACGGTGAGGGCCATCGTTCCCGTTTGAATACACGCACTGGTGAGGACATAGCGCGCGGTCATATCACCTCCCAAGGTCCTCGAGGGGACGGGGGCTCCCTGAAGTGAGCATATAATACACCTCGTAGACCACGGCAAGGGTCCGCTCCACATCGCCAAGGGCCCGGTGCACCTCCCTTTTGGGGAGCTCCAGCACCTCGGAAAGGGCGTCCAGGCCGTAGCGCTTTAGCCCCTTGAAGGCGCGCCTCGCCAAGCGCACGGAGTCCACCACGGGGCCTTCCAACCGGTAGCCCATCCCCTCCAGGGCCGGGCGCAGGAAGGAGAGGTCAAAGGCGGCGTTTTGGATGACCAAGGTGGCCCCGGAAAGGAGGGGATACACCCCCTCCAAAACCGCCTCCAAAGGAGGAGCCTCCTCCAGCATCTCCGCCCGGATGCCCGTGAGGCGCTCAATGAAGGGGCTCGGCGGGCGCTCAGGCCGGACCAGGCTTTGGAAGGGGATGCGCCTTTCCCCCTCCAGGCGCACCAGGGCCACCTCAATGATCTCGTTCAAGCCGGGGGCCAGGCCCGTGGTTTCCAGGTCCAGGACCACCACCGCCTCCCCCTTGGGGGGAAAGGGATAGCGCCACTCCCATAGCCCCACCTCCTCCTCCAATACGAAGCGCCCGTCCAAGAGGGGCCGCACCACCCCCTCCACCGGGCCCCGGAGGCCCAGGGTCTCGCCCAAGGCAGGGAGGGGTAAAGGCCGGCCCGCTTCCCTGAGGGCGCGGGCCAGGCGGGTGGCCAGGCGGTAGCGCAGGAAGGGGTCCTGCATGCTACAGGGCCTCTCCCAAAGGCGTCTTCAGGAAAGCGCGGTCCGTGGCCTCTTCAAAGGCCAAGGCCACCCGCAAGAGGCCCTCGTCCTGGCCCCAAGGGGCGAGGAGCTGGAGCCCCACGGGAAGGTTCCCCTCAAACCCGGCGGGGAAGGAGAGGGCGGGTAGCCCCGAAAGGCTCGCCCCCACGGTGTAGAGGTCCTCCCGGTACATGGCGAGGGGGTCCTGCCGCCCCCCGAGGGGGAAGGCAGGGTGGGGGGTGGTGGGGAGGAGGAGGAGGTCCACCTCCTGGAAAAGGGCCCTGGCCTCCGCCTTAAGCCTCCTCCGGAAAGCCTGGGCCCGGCCGTAGTAGGCCTCGTAGTAGCCGCTCGTGAGGACGAAGGTGCCCACCAGGATGCGGCGCTTGACCTCGAGGCCAAACCGGGCCCGCGTGGCCTCCACCACGGGCCAAAGCTCCTCCCCTTCCGCCCGGTAGCCGTAGAGGGTCCCGTCGTAGCGGGCCAGGTTGGAGCTGGCCTCCGCCGGGGCCAGGATGTAATAGGCGTTGAGGGCCAAGGGCAAGGAGGGCCAGGAAACCTCTTGGATGCGAAACCCCAGGCCCCGGAACACCTCTAAGGCCTCCGCCAGCGCCCGCTCCACCCCCGGGCTGTTGCCCCCTAGCCCCTCCCGCACCACCCCGAGGCGCAAAGGGAGCAAGGGCTCCCCCAGGGCCTCTTGGAAACGGGGAGGAAGGTCCAGGCTCGTGGCGTCCAAGGGGTCTGGGCCCGCCATGGCGTCCATGAGGAGGGCCAGGTCCCGCACGGAGCGGGCCATGGGGCCAATCCCGTCCAGGCTCGAGGCGTAGGCGATCAGGCCATACCGGCTCACCCGGCCGTAGGTGGGCTTCAGGCCGTAGACGCCGCAAAAGGCCGCAGGCTGGCGCACGCTACCCCCCGTGTCCGAGCCCAGGGCCACGGGAGCCAGGTCCGCCGCCACCGCGGAGGCGCTTCCCCCGCTGGACCCTCCCGGCACCCGGCCCGGGTCAAAGGGGTTCTTGGTGGGGAAGAAGGCGGAGTGCTCCGTGGAGGAGCCCATCCCGAACTCGTCCAGGTTGGTCTTGCCCAGGACCAAGGCCCCAAGCGCCTTCAGCCGGGCCACCGCCGTGGCCTCGTAAGGAGGAACGAAGTTTTCCAAAAGCCGGCTCCCCGCCGTGGTGCGCAGGCCTCGGGTGACGATGTTGTCCTTCACCGCCACCACCACCCCGGCCAGGGGAAGGCGTGGGTCTAGGCGCTCTGCTTCCTCCCCAATGGCCTCGTTGAGGGTGAGGAAGGCGCCGAGCTTTGGGTCAAGCCGTTGGACCCGTTCCCAGTACGCCTGGACCACCTCCTTTGGGGTAAGCTCCCCCCGGGCCACCCGGGCGCGGATCTCATAGGCCAACATGCTCCCACTATAGCCCGAAGTGAAGGCCAAGCCAGTCGCGAAAGCCCGTGTAGGCCGCCTCCCCCCCACGGGGCAGGTAGGTGACGTCCCCCGGCTCGTGGCGGAACCAGGTGTACTGCCGTTTGGCGTAGGCCCTCACCGCTTGGATGTCCCGCAAAAGGGCCTCCTCCAAGGAATACTGCCCCTTCAGGTAACCCACCACCTCCTTGTAGCCGATGGCCTGAAGGGCGGTGGGGATCTCGGGATAGCGGGCGAGGAGGTTTCGGACCTCCTCCACGAGCCCGCGGGCAAACTGGGAGCGGGCCCTCTCCTCTAGCTTCGGCCAAAGCCAGGCCCGCTCCGGCCAGAGCACGAGCTTCTTGTAGCGAAAGCGCGGGGGGCGTTTGGGAAAGCAGGCAGGCGGCTTTCCGGTGCGGCGCAGGACCTCCAGGGCCCGCACGAGCCGCCTGGGGTTTTGCCCTACCCGGGCCGCATCCCGGGGGCTTGCCTGAAAAAGTTCCGCCCACAAGGGGGCAAGCCCCCGCTCCTCTAGCTCTTGCCAAAGGGCAGCCTGGACCGCAGGCTCCGGCGGCGGCAGGTCGTGAAGCCCCTCGGAAAGGGCCCGGATGTAGTAGCCCGTTCCCCCCACCACCAGGGGCAGGCGGCCCCGGGCGAGCACGTCCCCAATGGCCGCCTCCGCCATCTCCACGAAACGGGCCACGCTCATGGCCTCGGAGGGCTCGAGCACGTCCACCAGGTGGTGGGGCACCCTTTGCCGCTCCTCTGGGCTTGGCTTATCCGTCCCGATGTCCAGGCCCCGGTAGACCATGGTGGCGTCGGCGGAGATGACCTCGAGGGGCACCTCCTCCCCCAGGCGCAAGGCGAGGAGGGTCTTGCCGCTTCCCGTGGGACCCGCCAGCACCGGCACCGCTTCCACATCCCTTATGCTAAGGGCATGCTGGAGCGCCTGGACCGCCTGGAAACCCTGCGCAAGCTAAAGGAGCTGCAAGAGCGCATCGCCGAGCTGGCCTACCAGCTCACCGGCGAGGAGCCCGCCGCCTGGACCCCCCGGGTGGACCTCCTGGAGGACGAGGACCACTACGTCCTCCTGGTGGACCTCCCCGGGGTGCGCCCCGAGGACCTGGAGCTTTTGGAAGAGGGAAGCCGCATCACCCTGGCTGGGGTGCGCCACCCCCTTCCCGGAACCTACTTGCTGGAGGAAAGGCCCATGGGCACCTTCCGCCGCACCCTGGACCTCCCCGGCCCCATTGAGGAGGGCACCGCCCAGGCCAGCCTCCGCCAGGGGGTATTGGAGGTGCGCTTTAGGAAAAAGAAGGGAACGCCCTTACCCTTAGCTCAGTAAGCCACCTCGTGGCAGGCCCGGCACCGGGGTTCGTAGTGCTCCTTGGCCCCCACCAGGATCACGGGGTCGCTGTAACGGGCGGGCCTCCCGTCCACCAGGCGCTGGGTCCGGGTAGCAGGGGCCCCGCAACGGGGGCAGATGGCGGTGAGCTTCTCCACGAACTCCGCCCGGGCGAGCAGCTCGGGCATGATGCCAAAAGGCTCTCCTCGGAAGTCCAGGTCTAACCCGGCGGCGATGACCCTCACCCCCGCCTGGGCCAGCCGCTCCGCCAGGTCCAGGAAGCCCCGGTCCAGGAACTGCACCTCGTCCACCGCCACCACCTGGGGCAAGGGGGCAAGGTGGGCCTCCATCTCCGCCGCACGCTCCACGGGGATGGCTTCCACCCTTTCCCCGTCGTGGCTCACCACGTGGCTTGCGTGGTAGCGGTCGTCCAGCCTCGGCTTAAAGACCAAAACCCTCTGCCTGGCGATAAGGGCCCGCCGCACCCTACGGATGAGCTCCTCGCTCTTTCCGGAGAACATGGGCCCGGCGATGACCTCAATCCACCCTTGACGGTGCAGTACGGGGGGCATCCTTTCCTCCAGGGGGCATTTTAAAAAGAACCGGGGGCCGAAGCCCCCGGCCCGGCCCTTTACCGCTAGCGCCCCTTGCGGTAGGAGTCGCCGAAGCGGCGCTGGAAGCGCTCCACCCGCCCCTCGGTGTCCACGAACCTCTGCTGGCCCGTGTAGAAGGGGTGGCACTTGCTGCACACTTCCACGTGGATCTCGGGTTTGGTGGAGTAGGTATGGATCACGTTGCCGCACCCGCAGATGATGCGGGCAGGAACCAGCTTGGGATGAATGCCCTCTTTCACGCTCGCCTCCTCCCGCACGGTCTTGGCCGTGCGAAAACCGCTTCCTAGTTTAGGGCCCATAAGCCCTTAAGGCAAGGCCTAGCGGGGCGGGGGCAAGCGGCGCCAGCGGGGACCCGATAGCCGCTTAAGGGCCAAGTAGGCGGCGCCCCCAAGCAGGAAAAGCACGCCCAAAAACCATAGGGTGGCCAAAACCCCAAGGCCCACCAAGCTCAGGAAGAGGAGCAGGAAGGGCACATACCAGGGCAGACGCAGGCCCACCCCTTCACCTTACCAGAAAGAACCGCTAAACTAAAGGATGCCCCGGGATAGGGGTGCGGTCGCGCTCAAGGGGCCAAACCCCCTTGGGTGAGGAAAGTCCGGGCACCATAGGGCAGGGTGCCAGCTAACGGCTGGGCGGGGTAACCCGACGGAAAGTGCCACAGAGAAGAGACCGCCAGCGGCCGGGCCCAAGGCCCGGTGCGGGCAAGGGTGAAACGGTGGGGTAAGAGCCCACCGCCTGGCCTGGTAACAGGCTGGGGCACGGCAAACCCCACTGTCATGCGTCGCATTCAGAGGACAATTTTTGATCACGTTTTTAGATAGTTTGACTGAGTTCAGTCAAGTTCCGAGGCAGTAATGTGAGTCTTTATGCACACTTTATATGAGTCCCTATGGGCTAACTGGATTGTTCGTTAGTTGGCAACTGAGGCCAGGGTATCTCTCCAGCTAACACCTGCTCGTCCGTGAGTTGGCCCGGCAGGTCCCGGAGGGCCTGGCGGTAGGCCGCCCATTCCGGCGGCACGGGCTCACCGCGTTCGTAGGCCCTAGCCACCACCCAGTCGCTTGCTGCCAACCTCCGGTCACGTTCTGCTCGAAAGGCCGCCCATGCCTCGTGTAGGCGGTCAGCCAGTGTACGAACCCTAAGCCTAGCCATCTAGGACCTCCTCTAGTACGTCGGGTTCTGGGCCCTCGTACCAGCGCAGCAAGCGCACGTGCAGTGTATGATCGTCGTCTACCCACACGGAGATGAGCGGAGAAAAGGACATCACCTCTGGCTCTACCCCGATCACCGTATCCCCGGGACTCAGCCCACTTAGGTCGTAAACCTCTTCCAAAACCTCCTCACCGCGTTGCAAGCGGGCAGTCAGGACCCGTGCTGCCCACGAGTACGTCAACGTGTGCCCAGGCAAAGCGACCTGGGGTATGTACACTACGTGGATCATCAGAGCCACCTCCCGATGGCCATGAGGTGATACCGGATGGCGCCCGTGAACAGAGCGGCGGTATTCGTGTTGTTGTAAGGGTATATGGAGGCGGAGGTTGTGTTGCTGGTCGCCAGGAGCATCTTGCCCGACCAGTTTTCGTTCCCACCAATCACGCTGGCCGTCGCGAGTATGGTTGGTGCCGCGGAGAAGGCCGCCGGGAATACCCATGTGTATATACCCCCGTCGGCGTCATCCACGGAGAACCACGCAACCTGCGTCCCGTCCCCGAAACGCGCAAAGCGCCCGTTCGTGTTTTGGCCGTACTGGACGCCCAGCCGCACCCAACCAGACCACCACCCACCCCATACCCACCGCTGTCGCACGTAGATAAAGGGGTCAATCCCGCTATCGTGGGGTACGTATATCTGCGCTACTGCGTCCTGGCCCCCTCTGGCGACGATGAGTACCCCATGCCGGTACGCCGCGGGGGGTGGGTTCGCACCGCCCGTGCCCGCATCCGTCACCCGGTAAACCCCGTGGGTGCCTAGGGTATTCCAATCCACCCCGTTGAAGCCCACCTCGCCGTCAACGGACACCGGGACATGAGTCCCCAGGCTGACCCTCCCCAGGCCGCTCGTCCCCAGAGCGACCACTAGCCCGCCCACGACCGGGGTGAGGGCGGGGAGGGAGGAGGGGTTCTCTAGCCGCGCCACGCGGTTGTGGACCCCGGCGAGGGTGTCCGGTGGGGTGGCGTCCCACGCCACCCCCAGGATATCCGCGATGCGGTTCTTCAGGCGCTCGGTCCGGTTGAGCAGGCGTTGGAACAAGGTCTCTAACGGCCCGATGTTGCGCGGTTCGCCAGGGAGGGGTACCTGAAACTCGTCTTCCCACCGGTTCTGCGGTGTCAGGTTCTTAGGCATGGTCTACCTCCTTAAAGGATTTGAATGGCATCTGGACTCCACACTCCGCCATCGTCCCAGGCGGCCCCGTCATCCCAGGCATCGTAGGGTGAGGGCGTGTAGTACAGGCCGCAAAGCTTGGCATGGGCCGGCTTAAGCTCCCTGATGAGGTTCGGGATACGCCTAAGCTCGGTGGCTCCGAGCGTATAGTCCCAAGGCGTCCCATCGTCCCATGACCCCGCCCCGTCGTCCCACCAGTCCGAGATGTAGGCGGTTACCTCCGGCCAGAGCCACACGCTGAACTCCGCCCATAGGGTAGGGTCGTCCAGGTAGTGCTCCCGCACGTGCGCACGGTAGCCGGCAACCAGGAGGCCTTGCTGGACTCCCGAGAGGGTACCCGCGAGGAGCCAGAATGTACGGGCGTGAACTACTCGCGCCCGGAACGCCTCTGGCTGTTCACCAGCCAACGTAGGGATCAGCCGGGCCTTGGCATGTTCTGCCAAGGCCTCCTCTGAGGCTTGGTGGGGGAAGGCCTCCCGCAGGAGGGCGAAAAGCTCCTCCAGAAGCCGCCCCTCCACCCCCCCCAACATTCGGACCATCCCATCCGCCGCCCCTCCCTCCCGGGGGTAGCGCCCGGGAGGGAGGAGGGAGAGGAGGTGGCGGTAGGCGGCTTCTTTAAGCATTCACCGCCTCCACGGCCACGGACCCGGGGACGATGAGCTCGTCCTGGGCCACGGAGACGCTCCCAGCGGGCGAGAGGAGCTCCACCGCCCTCAGGCCCCCGTAGCCGTGCAGGGTGTCCATGAGCCTCGAGGGCCAAAACGCCTCGCCAATGCCCAGGCTGTGGAGGAAGGCGGACGCCCGCCCCGCCCACACCTCGGGGGCCGGGGCCCCGGGCTCCAGGTAGAGGCGGAGGGCCAGGTCCAAGGTCCTTGCCCTCGGCCCCCGCACCAGGGCGTTCACCGTGAGGGGACGTCGGGCGTCCACCACGGCCTGCACCCGGGCGATGAGCTCCGCCGAGGGCAGGCCCTGGGCCGGGGCGATGACCACGTCCACGGTCCCCTGGCCCCGGGGGTGGTCATCCAGGACGACCACCTTGCGCACCTCGGGGTCCTCGAGGGCCCAGCTCATGTAGGCGTGGTACGTGCTCCCCAGGCCCAGGGCGGGCCAAGAGAGGAGGCACCGGGCCCGCAGCTCCTCGTCCGTCTCCCGGTCCAGCCCCGGCTCCTCCACGGCGAGGACCTGGAGGTGCTCTACCCCAGGGACCACGGTCACGGGGTACAGGCGGGTCCCCTCGGGAAGGTTGTAACGGGCCCCCACCCCCTCGGAGGTGAGGACCACCTCCGCCCCGGGGGCGAAGGGGCCCTCCACCCGGTACCGCAGGTCGTCTAGGCCCACCAGGGCCCCGGGGGGGAAGGTGCCCGCGCCGCTCGCCTCCACCCGCGCCCGCAGGCGGGCGGGCCGGGCAACCTTGCGCGCCAGGCCGAGCCCTCGGGCGTGCTCGTCCAGCCACTCCCCCGTGGCCGTGGTGACGAAGAGCTGGGGCAGGAGGGCCCGGAGGGTGGCCCGCACGTCCAGGCCCACCTGGGCGGCCAGGCGCAGGTAGGTGCCGAAGGCGCTAAACGCGTCCGGGTTGCGAACGGGGAAATTGCTCGGCAGATAGCCGAGGAGCTCCTCCGTGACCTCCTCCAGGGTAGGGACGGGGATATCCGGCATCAGGCCCTCCTTAGCTCAGGCAGGAGCACGAGCGTCCCCTCCTCCAGGGTGAGGACGAGGCGCAGGCGGTCCCCCTGCCACTCCGAGGCCGCCTCCCGCACCCGGGCGTCCTCCAGGCAGGTTCGCTCCGCCTCCTGCTGGGCTTCCACGCGGGTGAGCTCGTCCGCGGCGGCCTGCACGAAGTCCAGCAGGTCGCTCCCCTCCGCGGGGAAGGCCCAGTGGCTTCCCCGGGGAGAGACGAGGCGGGCCAAGAGGTCCTGCCGCACCACCGCGAGCCCCTCCACCAGGACCGCATCGCCCCGGGGCGAAAAACGGAAGTCGCCATCCTCCCAAAGCCAATCCCGGTACATCCCTCACCCCGAGAACACCTTGCCCGAGCCCCCGACGATGACCCCGATGGAGGCCCCCACCTGCACGGGGTCCCCCACCCGGGCCACGGCGGGGCCTCCCCCCGCCAGCTCCACCCGGGGGGCGTCCACGCGCACCACCGCCGTGCCCCGGAGCTCCGCCGTGCCGTCCGGCTTCAGGCGCAACACCACCCCGGGGGCCGCCTGGGCCTCCACCCCCCCGTCCGCCTTCAGCCTCACCCAGGTGTCGGGGTCCTTCTGCAGGAGGTACTCCCCCTCCTCCACCTGGGGGACCGCCTGGCCTTCGGGGAGGATCCCGTCCACATAGGGATAGGCGGGGTCCCCGTCGTAGTAGGCCACCCGCACCACGCTCCCCACGGCGGGCAGGGCGAAGACCCCCCGCCCGGGGCCGGCCCACGGCACGTCCAGGGGGACGTCCCGCAGGACGGGGCGCCTGGGATCGGGCCGGCCGTCGGGGGTGAGGGGCTCCAGGTCCACGCTGTAGCGCACGCTCCCCGGGGGCCCGGCCACCCCCGCCTCGGAGCGCACCCGCAGAACCCTGGCCTTGTGGGGCAGGTGGGTGCGGTGGGCGAGCTCCGGCCACAGGCTCTCCACGATGCGGCGCAGGGCGTGCTTGAGGGTTTCGCTCCTCATACCAGGTACACCTCGTGGTACGAACCCTTTGGGGCGAGGACCAGGCGGTGCTCCACCACCCTCCCCTCCCCCTCGGGCCAGCGCACCCGGTGGAGGAGGCGGAGGCGAGGGAGGGGGGCGATCTTGAGGTAGGTCCGCCCGCCCAGGTCCCGCGCCACCGCCACCTCCTGCTCCCGCAAGACGTGCAGCACGCCGTAGTGGGGGCTCCGGGAGGCGGGCCCCACGTAGAGCACGCCCCCATCCAGCTCGTGGGCCACCGCCCCGGCGCCCCAGGGGGATAGGATCCGCTCCACCGCCTGGTAGGCGGGGAGGCGGGGCAGGGCGTAGTGCCGGCGCTGGGGGGCCTGCAGGTCCACCTGGATCTTTGCCCCCACCTGGCCGGCGATCCAGCGGAGGAGGGTGGCGGCGTCCACGTCCTGGAAGCCCATCGGCCCCACCTCCTTTCGCCAGGCGGGAAGCCCCCAGCAGACCCGTTCCAGGGGGCTTGGGGAGGCGGTCGCCACCCCCAGGAAGAGGAGACCCTCCAGCTCCACGGAAACCTCGCCGCCCACGGGGGCCTCCACCCCCTCCAGGAGGCAGGTGCGCCAGGGGACGAAGAGGCCTTCCCACAGCTCCACCCGGGAGGGGACCCCGTAGGGGGTCTTGGGCTGGGGCAGGTGAACCATTACCGGCCTCCTCCGAGGGCCAGGGCGGACTGGCGCCCGTCCACGAAGCCCTGGACGAACGCGGGCGGCTTGGGGGGCGTGGGGGGGTTGCGCTGCGCCTGGGCGCTCCCCTTGGGAGGGCCGGCCACGGGCCCCCTTTGCACGGCCGCCTGGAGGGCGGCTTCTTCCCGGGCGTTTCCCTCCTTGAGGGCCTCCCGGGGCTCCGTCTGGGTGAGCTCCAGCACGGCGTAGAGGCCGTCCTCCCCGCCCTCCTCCCGGGTGGTGAGCCGGGCGAACAGGGCCTTCTCTATCCCCCGGGCCGCCAGGTGGGGGTGGACCACCCGCAGGGGCTCGGTCTTGCTCTTGGCGAACTTGGCCTGAAGCCGCTTTACCTCCGCCAGAGGGTCGCCCCCCACGAGGCGGAGGAGAATGCGCACCCGGTGGTCGCGGTAGCCCCTGAGCACGTGGATGTCCGCCGCTTTCCCCTCCCGGGGCAGGCTCTCCACGGCGTTCTCCCCTTCCACCTCCACCGAAACCACGATCCCGGGCATCTCCTCCCCGTCCAGACGCAGGCGGTCGCCGGTGGCGAAGCGCAAGTAGGGCATCAGGCCTCCTCCAGGTAGGGGAGCATGAGGCGCTTGAGCGCCTCCAGGAACCCCTCGGGATCCTGGACCGAGGGGAGCTCAATGCGCTCAATGCGCACCACCTGGACCACCCTCCCTTCCCGGGGGGACGCCGGGGCGGAGGCCCCAGGGGCCTGGGCGGGGGAAGCCGCAAGGGTGGGGGGCTGGAGGGCGGGGGCGCCCTCGAGGCCCAGGCGCAAGGCGGGGAGTTCGGGCAGGCGAGGAGCGGGCACCTCCACCTGGGGCAGGGAAATCAGGGACTGGGCCGCCCGATGCACCGCGGGGGCCATGCCCTGCAGACCCACCGCCATCCCCAGGGCGGTCATGGCCCCCAACTGGGCGAAAACCCGAGAGGGCGAGCGGATGCCCAGAAGGCGCTTGAGGGTGGCGAGGGCGCTCTGGCCGATCCCCTTCACGGCGTTCACCGGGGCCAGCGCCAAGCTCCGGATCCCCTCGGCGAGCCCTTGCACGATGGCCCGGCCCGCCTCAGCGAAGGGAGCGGCGAGGGAACGCACCCATCCCAGGGCCTGGGAAAGGGAGCCCCGCACCGCCTCCCACACCACCCCCGCCAGCCGCAGGGGCGCGGAAAGGAGGGAAACCAGGGAACCCCACGCCTCGCGTGCCCACCCCAGGGCCTGGGAAAGGTCGCCTCGGAGGAGGGCGGAAATGGCCTGAACGACAGAGGCCACCACCGCCCGCAAGGAGCCAAAGACGGCTTGGGCCAGGCCCACGAGCCCCTGCCAGGCCCTCCCCACCGCTTCGCCCAAAGCTGCCAGGGCGGGGAAGCGCCGGCTGGCCACGTCCCACAGGCGCTCTAGGGCGGCGATAGCCAGGTCCACCACCACCCCCGCCACCCGGATGGGCACCGACAGCACAGCCCGGATGCCCTCCCACACCCGGAGAGCCCCCAGGCGGGCCCGGTCCAGGTCCAGGGTGAAGAGGCCCACCAGAACGTCCACCGCTCCCCGCACCACCCTCACGGCCCCGGCCAGCCCCTCCCCGAGGATGGGGGCGAGGCGGCGGGCCAGGAGCTCCACGAGGCCTACCATGAAGCCCAACCCGAAGGCCACGTGGTAGAGGACCCGGTCTAGGGCCTGCGGGATAGCCGCCAAGGAGGCCCGCACCGCGCCCGCCACCGGGCGGAACGCCTCGGCCAAGGCGGCGCCCACGCCCCGAAGCTCCGCCACCACGGGAGCGAAGGCGCCACGGATGACGCCCAGAGTGCCCATGACGCCCTCCCGGAACTGGGCGCTGGCCTGCCAGGCCCGCCAGAAGGCCCAGGCCAGACCCGCCAGCAGGGTGGCCATCAGGCCGATGGGGTTCAGGAGGATGGCCCTCCCCAGGAGGAGTACCCCCCGCCCGGCGGCGATGGCCCCCCGCTCCAAAGCCAGGAGCCCGGCCCGGGCGGCGGCCAAAGGCCCACCCATCCCCGCCACCTGGGCCCGCAACAGGGCCAGCCCCAGGCCGAAGAGGCGGGCTTGGCGGCTGGCGCCCACGAGGGCTCCTTGGAGGGCCAAGAGGCCCATCCGGGCGTTGGCCAGGGCGAAGCCCAAGGCCCCGAGGCCCGCCACCAAAAGCCCGCCCACGACCAGGAGCCCGCCCAACCCAGCGCCCACGGCCACCACCGCCACCCGTAGGGCGGGGAAGCGGTCCAAGAGGTCCGCCGCCCGGTTGGCGAGGGCGGCGAGGCGCTCCACCACGGGCTTCACCACGGGGATGAGGGCGTTCCCCAGGGTGATCCAGATGCGCTCCAGGGCGTTCCTGAGGAGGATGAGCTGGTTGCGCAGGGTGGCGGAGCGGTTTTGGAACTCGGCCATGACGCTACCGGCGTAGCCCGCCGGGCTCGCCACCAAGCCGAAGGCCCGCCGGAGGACGTCCAGGGAGCCCACCAACTTGGCGATATCGTCCGCGTACTCCATGCCGAAGAGGTCCGAGAGGACGGCGAGCTGGTCAGGGACCGCCCTGAGCCGGCCCAAGAAGTCCAGGATGGCCCCGGTGGCGTCCCGCTTGAGGGCGGCTTGTAGCGCAGTGGCGGAAAGCCCGAGCCGGGCCAAGGCCTCTTGGAAGGCCTTGGGCTGGGCCGGGGCCGTGGCCAGGCGCTGGAAGAGGGCGTTGAGCCCCGTGGCCGCCACCTCGGGGGCAGTGCCCAGGGCCAGGAGGCTGGCGGAGAAGGCCGCCACCTGCTGGCCTGTGAGGCCGATGAGCTTCCCCGTGCTCCCCACGCGGCGGACCACCTCCAGGATCTCGGGGGCGGTGGCCGCCAGGTTGTTGGACAGGGTATTGATGGCGTCGGCCACCCGCATGACGCCCTCTTGGGAGACCCCCAAGATGTTCCGGAGCTTGGCCAGGGCGTCCCCCGCGGCGCCCGCGGAAATGCCGAAGGCGACCCCCACCCGGGCGGCGTCCTGGGTGAAGCGGGTGAGCTCGGCGATGGGGATGCCCGCCTGCCCGGCGGCGGCGGCGATCTCCGTGAGCTCGCGAGCGGTCATGGGGATGACCCGGGTCAGGCCGAGGAGCTCCCGTTGCAGGGCCGCCAGGGCCGGGGCCGGGGCGTCCACCACCTTGCGCACGTCGGCGAAGGCGTCCTCAAAATCCATCGCCGCCCGGGTGGCGAGGACGAGGGGGGTGGCCAGGGCGGCCCCGGCTCCCGCCACGCTGAGCCCCGCCCCCATGCGCTGGAGGGCGAGGTCCGCCCGGTGGGTGAGCTCCTCCACCCGGCGCAGGCTCTCCCCTACCCGGCCCAGGGGCCCCGTCATGCGGTCCACGAGCTCCATGAGGACTTGGAGGCGGAAGAAGGCGTTCACAGCTTCCTCACGGCGATTTGCGCCAGGTCAGGGCGCTCCAGGTTCAGCACCACCGGGCCGAGCTCCTGCCGGGTGGGGTTGAAGAGGACGCCCACCCGGTAGTAGCGCCGCGCGGGGGCGTAGTTCTCCTTGATGAAGGCTACCGGGTCAAGGTAGTGGGCCTGGATGTAGCCCCGGTCCATGCCCGGCCAGGCGTCGGGGGGGATGGGGGACCGGCGCACCTCCACGTGCAGGTGGGCCAGGAAGGGGCGGGCGGGATCGCCCTTGCCCACGCTCCCCACAGGCTCGCCCGCCATGACCCAGTCCCCCTCGCGGACGGTCATGAAGAGAAGGTGGGCGTACTGCGTGTAAAAGCGCCCCAGGCCCGGCAGGTCGTGCTCCAAGAGCACGATGTTCCCCCAGACCCGGTGGGGCCTGGCGTGCCGAACCACCCCCTCGGCGATGGCCACCACCGGGTAGCCCAAGTCCCCGTCCCCCGAGGTGCCCTTCAGGTTTAGATCGGCCCCGGGGTGCTCGGCGGGGGGAAGCCCCGCGTTCCGGCGCCAGGTGGGGTAGGCGGGGTCCAGGAAACCCGCGTCCACACGCACTTTGTCGGGTTCGGGAAAGGGCCAGATGAGGCGCATAAGGGTTTGCCCCCCGGTTGCCCGGGGGGCAGTTTGGCACCTTAGCCCAAGTTTACGCCAGAGCTTGGGGCTTGTCCAGTAGCCGGCGGGCGATCTCCCCCAGGAGCCTAGCCTGTTCCATGAGGAGCCGGGCCAGGTCGGTTTCCGAGGCCCGCTCCTTCTCGGGCGCCTTCTCCTGTGCCCTCAAAGGCTTCTTCTTGGCCCGCTTCGTCGGGTAGGGGCTCTTGCGCAGGTGGAAGACCCCTAGGCGGCGAGCCCAGCGGCCCAGCGTGGTCTTGGGTACCCCGGTGGCCCGCTCAATGGCCCCGTACGAGAGCAAGGAGCCGTCTGGAGCGCGCACCTCACCGGTGAGCATGCGCACGGCCAGAGCCCGGTCTCCCCTGCCCTGCCCCACTGGGAAAAGAGGCGGCTGGGCGGGGGCTGGGGCCGCCCCTTCAAAGAGGAGCCTGTCCAGGGTCTCAAAGGCCCAGCGCTGGAAGGCGATCACCCTCTGCCGCTTGGCGGGATCCTGGATGCGGGAGGCGGAGAGTTTGACCAAGACCCCAAGGACGCCCGGGCGTTGGAGGAAGGCCGTTTTGTGGGGCACTCCGTCCCGGAGGATCGTTACGATACTCTGGTAGGAAGCGAGAACGGGATCCCGCTTGACAATGCCCCTCAAAGGCCCCAGATCGTAGCCAACCGCCTCCGCCAACCGCGCCAGGGGCACCGCCACCTCCGTCCGCCCCCCCACGTCCAGCCAGGCCACGGGCAGGTGGGTGCCGGCGGGGGCCTCGAGGTCCCGCATCCGGATGATTTTGGCCTCAGGCGTCGTCATCGTCCTCCTCCAGAGCGCTTGCTAGGAGCACGGAGAGGGGCAGGGGGCCGTCCAGCAGGCCGGCGAGGTACACCTCCCGCACCGCCTCAACAAAAGCGGGCCAGTCATCCTGACGGGCCGCGTCCCAGATGGCCTCCAGATATGGGGCCAGCCGGTTGAACAAAATCCCCTGACCCGGAGAAAGGGTCAACCCGGGGGTGGTCCTAAAGGCCGCTATTATCGCCGCGAAACTTGTGGTACGATGCATAAGCACCTCCACTACCTCCACTACCTCCAGTACCTCCGGTGCCCTAGGGGCTTGCTTGGTAGGGGGGCCCCTAGGTGCCCTTAGGGTAGCATAGTTGCGACTATCAGTCAATAGGGCTATATATCTGCTACTATTGAGGCATGCCACGGGTGCGCTTCAAACTGAAGGAGGTCCTTGAACAGGAGGGGTTGAGCGCCTACCGCCTGGAGAGGCTTCTTGGCGACCGGATTAGCCGGGCCACGGTATACCGGTGGGTACGAAGTGCCCCGGCACGCCCCGACCTCGAGGCCCTCGCCTGGGTCATCTGGGGGCTACGCAAGCTCACGGGAAAACCCTATGACGTCTGTGACCTTTTGGAATACGAGGAAGAATAAGCCTCCTTGCCAGGGATGCGTGTTGGGGCCAACCTTCTTGGGCTTTGTCTATAGGAGGTCAAGACCTTTGTCTTTTCAGATGGTCAGATGAATTGGTATATGCTTCACGCATGATTAGGTACCGGGTCCGCATCAAAGAGCTCGCAGACGCCAATGGCATCACCCTATACCGCATCGCGCGGACTAGTGGCCTATTGACGAACACCGTGTACAACGCAGCGGAAGGACGCCATCAGCCCACCCTAGAAACCCTGGCCAAGATCCACGGCGCCCTCGAGGTCCTCCTCGGGCGCCGGGTGGAGCTGGATGAGTTGATTGAGGTGATTCGGGAGTAAACTCAAAGTCATGCAAAAGGCACCCTGGATCCTGGTCTTGGCGGGTACGCTTATCGGCACGTGTACTGCGGCCCTAAATTTGGACCACCTTACCGGTCAGTTTAGTCAGGGCTC